>JAZSJF010000076.1:0-2962 GCA_045534195.1 Clostridia bacterium
AAACCCTGTTTCCGATGCAGACATCAGTGTGGATATGTACGAGCACGAATTTACTTTTGGTGTTGCCGTAACAGAAGAACTCGCTTCTGACAAGACATACCGCGAGGGTGTGGTAAAGTACTTCAATGCACTTGGAACAGAAGGTTTCTTCCACAAATGGACAGAAAATGATGACGAAAACCTTTATTATAATTATCTTGACGGATATATAGATTTTGCAAAGAATAACGGTCTTACAAATGCATTTCACGGTCACGCCCTTGTATATGACGGCGGTATGAATGACCGTTGGATGACCGGATACAAAAATGTGTATCAGGATAAGGAATTATCCATGAAAACAATCAGGGAACATATGGAATATCTTGCAAAGAGATTCCCTGAAGTGACATTCTGGGATGTTTCCAACGAAGACGGAAACAGATATGACAACGGTAAAGGTATCACAAATACATTCAAAAGATATCACGGAAAAGAAGTAGTGATTGACTGGTACAAATGGGCAAGAGAACTTTTCCCGAATGCTACACTCAATATCTGTGAAGGATATACCAACGATGCATCCTACACAGAAAACACAAGACCGTTCCTTGAATGGGCAGTACAAAATCTTGATTTCGATCAGGTATCATTCCAGGGACACGTAAACTACAACACAACACCTGAAGGAATTTTGTATCTTCTCGATGATATTGCCACCCTTGGAAAAGAAATCAAAATAACAGAATTTGATACAAAAGGTATTACAACAGACCTTAATTACCAGGCAAATATTGCCAGAGATTCTCTCATAGCATATTTCTCTCACCCAATGGTAAACACCATCCAACTCTGGGGATACAGAAATGTTAAGTCAACTCCTAATGACCAGAAAATTGTTTGCAACAAGGATATGACACTTAAGCCTTCAGGCCTTGCATTTGAAGACCTTGTGTACAACAAATGGTGGACAAGAGAAAAAGGAAAGACAAACGCCGACGGTAAATTCAACTTAAGAGCATATTACGGTGATTACGATATAACAGTTACTCACAACGGTGTAACAAAGGTTGTATCTGTACCTCTCTATAAAGGATATGACAATAAGGTAGAAATCACCCTTACTTCTGACAACCGCATAAATGCAGAAGTCAAGAGAAATGAAAACAGCATCTACCTTGCAGAAGAATGGGTAGAAGGCAAAGAAAATCCTATGATGGTTGCAGCCGAATATAAAGACGGAAAACTGGTAAAGGCATATCATTCAGGTGAATACACAGAAATCGACAGAAGAAAATATGTGATACTTGACCTTGAAAAGGTACATAATGATTCAGAACTTTACATCTACAAGACAAAAGACGGCGCAACATACGAAAAAGCAAATTAAGGGGTGATATATATGAAAAAGATATTAGCAATATTACTGACAGTATTTATTACAATTTCTTCCGTAGGCCTTGTTGCTTTTGCCAATGGTGACATCAAGGTGGTAATTGACGGAAATAACCAAACTTACGACCAGATGCCCCAGATAATGAACGACAGAACTCTCGTTCCCCTGAGAGGCATTTTTGAAGCACTTGGTGCAAAAGTTTCCTGGGTAGACGAAACAAAGACAATCATCGGTTCAAAAGGTGACAAAACAATTGTACTTCAGGTAGGCAACACCACTGCAAGTATGAATAACCAGATGATTACACTTGATGCAGCCCCTGCAATTGTAAATTCAAGAACAATGGTTCCGGTAAGATTTATATCCGAAACCCTCGGTGCAAGAGTAGACTGGGTGGCAGATACCCGTACAGTGGTTATCACAAGTCCTAATCAACTTCTTAAAGAACGCGAAGAAAACAGAACCGCAAACGGTGAGGTTATTCTTGATGCATTTGAACTTATAAACAACACAAGAAAGACCATCAACGGCGGAGTGGCAGAAATCAATACAGAGGACAATAAATTCTATGTAAATGTAAAGTCTCTTCCTGCAAAGGACCTTGATGTAAATACTGTTTTTAAATACGGCATTTCTGCAACTATAAAACAAAGCGATGTATGTATGATATCATTCAAGGCAAGACTTATATCCGGCGGTGAAAACGGTACCGGATACATAAAGGTATGGGTACAGAGTGACACAGGTGCAAAGGCACTTTTTGCAAGAACAACCTTCGGCAGTGAATGGACAGAGTGTTATCTCCCGTTTGTAGGTATCAAAAATATGAATGATGTGGGCATAAGATTCGGCGGTATGGTTCAGGAACTCGAAATGAAAGATTTTGAATTGATAAACTACGGTCCGAAGAAGGATATCACAACTCTTAAGTCCACATTTATTACAGGGGAAGAAAATTCTGTTATCCCCAATATGACAAAGAGCAATACTTCTGAAGATACTTCCAAAAAGGAAGAAACTCCTTCAGATACAGTAACAGATTCCACAAACGGCACAGTTATCATAGACAGCACAGACTTCAAAAAGAAATCTTCAAGGACAGGCAAAGGCGTGGCAGACTTTAAGTTCAACGATGATGTTCTCTCTGTAAATGTTCACACACTTCCTGAAAAAGACATTCAGGCAATTACCACATTAAACATTCCCCTTTCTGACATTATCAAACAGAGTGATGTATGTCTTATGACATTTAAAGCAAGACTTACATCAGGGGGAGAAAATGGCGTAGGATACATTAAGCCTTGGGTACAGAATGATAAGAACACCAAAGCGCTTTTTGCAAGAACTGATGTAAAATCAGAATGGACAGATTGTTATCTTCCCTTTGTAGGTATTGCAAACTTAAGCAATATGGGTATAAGATACGGCGGAATGGTTCAGGGACTTGAAATCAAGGATTTCAAAGTGATAAACTACGGCCCTGACAAAAACATCAAATCTCTCAAGTCCACTGTTCTGAGAGGTGAAAATACCGTTGCACAGGTTTACATTGATGATACACCTGTTGCAGACACTTCAAAAAAGGAT
>JAZSJF010000084.1:0-1915 GCA_045534195.1 Clostridia bacterium
AAAAAGTGCCCAAGAGCACATCAACCCCCTGACCCCCAGTCTTGGGGGTAAATCGGTTCACTTTTTTGCGTGAAGCAAATTTCCGCCGAGGACCGCGGAAATTCCTATCACATAAAAAAGGATGCAATATCAAAATACTGCATCCATTCTTATAATATTTTTTGTATAGAATCTGTAATTTCAAGCGATGCTTAAAATTAATACATTCCCATTCCCGGGTTGCCGCCTGCCATTGCCTGAGCAGCCGCTGCTGCTGCAGCAGGATCTTCCTTATCTGCAACAAGACTTTCTGTTGTAAGTACCATACTTGCAACACTTGCCGCATTCTGCAATGCGCTTCTTGTAACCTTTGTAGGATCAACAATACCTGCAGATACCATATCTACATATTCTTCTGTAAGGAAGTTAAAGCCTACACCTTTGTCCATACTCTTGATTTTGTCAATAACAACAGAGCCTTCCATACCTGCATTCTTTGCAATCTGCTTAACAGGTTCTTCCAGGGCACGAAGTACAATCTGAACACCTGTCTTTTCGTCACCTTCAGTTGTATTGAGAACTTCTTCAACCTTTGTGAGTGAATTGATAAGTGTTGTACCGCCGCCTGCAACGATACCTTCTTCTACTGCCGCCTTTGTAGCAGCAAGAGCGTCTTCGATTCTCATCTTGAGTTCTTTCATTTCAGTTTCTGTAGCAGCACCAACCTTGATAACTGCAACACCACCTGCAAGTTTTGCAACTCTTTCCTGAAGTTTTTCTCTGTCAAAGTCTGAAGTTGATTCTGCAAGTTGATTTCTGATCTGATTTACTCTTGCCTTGATTTCATCTTTGTCACCGTAACCGTCTACGATGATTGTGTTTTCTTTCATTACTTTAACCTGTTTTGCACGGCCGAGCATATCAACTGTTGCTTCTTTAAGGTCAAGTCCAAGTTCTTCAGAAATTACCTGTCCGCCTGTAAGGATAGCAATATCTCTGAGCATATCCTTTCTTCTGTCACCAAATCCAGGTGCCTTTACTGCGATACAAGCAAATGTTCCTCTGAGTTTGTTTACGATAAGTGTAGCAAGTGCTTCACCTTCGATATCCTCTGCAATGATAAGAAGTTTCTTACCTGCCTGAACAATCTGTTCAAGTACAGGGAGGATTTCCTGGATATTTGAAATCTTTTTGTCTGTAATAAGGATATAAGGATCATCAAGTACGGCTTCCATCTTGTCTGTGTCTGTCACCATGTACGGAGAAATATATCCTCTGTCAAACTGCATACCTTCTACAACTTCTGAATATGTTTCTGCAGTCTTTGATTCTTCTACTGTGATAACACCGTCTGCAGTTACTTTTTCCATTGCATCTGCGATGAGGTTTCCGATTTCTTCACTTGCAGAAGAAACTGCGGCAACTCTTGCAATGTCATCTCTGCCTGAAATTTCTTTACTGTTTTCTTTTATATATTCAACAGCCGCATCAACTGCTTTCTGAATACCCTTTCTTACAATCATAGGATTTGCACCTGCAGCGATGTTTTTGAGACCTTCTCTTACCAATGCCTGAGCAAGAAGAGTAGCGGTAGTTGTACCGTCACCTGCACAGTCATTTGTCTTGGTTGCAACTTCTTTTACAAGTTGAGCACCCATATTTTCGAACGGGTCGGAAAGTTCAATTTCCTTTGCGATTGTAACACCGTCATTTGTAATGAGTGGTGCACCGTATTTTTTGTCAAGAACTACATTTCTTCCCTTTGGTCCAAGGGTGATTTTTACAGTATCAGCCAACTGGTCGATACCTGACTGCAAAGCCTTTCTGGCTTCTTCTGCAAATAATATCTGTTTTGCCATAGTAAACTACTCCTTTCAATATGTCAAAAATTATTCTACAATAGCAAGAATATCTTCTTCTTCAAGAATTGTAAATG
>JAZSJF010000393.1:0-2563 GCA_045534195.1 Clostridia bacterium
ATTAACGGCATAAGCCGGAAAGGGGATAAGAGGATTTGAAAAATCCTTAATATATGCTATGCAAAATCTTATTTATGTGTTAAAATACATACAGTAACTTGTTTGGGAGAGTGTGTATGTATCCTCATTTGCCGTTTGATAATCCAAAAGCAGTAATAATCAATCCAAAAGTAAATAACCGGATAATATCTTTTTTTACTCAAAAAGGTATAGATGTGTATTTTTCAAAAAAAGTATCCTGTATAGATTCCTCTGTTGCATATCACCCCGATATACAGATAGCCCACATTGACACAAATCTGTATGTTTGTGCTCCTGAGTTTTTTGATTATTACACTGATATTCTTTCGCCTTACGGTGCGACAGTAATAAAAGGAAACAGAAGTATATCCGGTAACTACCCGGGAGATATTGCATATAATGTATTAAGGGTGGGAAAGACCTCATTTTCAAAAGTTGACTGTACCGATGAGGTCTGCCTGTTTCACCTTTGTAATAACAATATCAGATGCATAGATGTAAATCAGGGATATGCAAAGTGCAATGTTTGTATTGTTGATGAAAAATCCATTATAACATCTGATGTGTCAATTCATAAAAAGGCTTTGGAAAACAATCTGGATTCGCTTCTTATAAGTCAGGGAGATATAAGGCTTGAAGGATTTGAATATGGCTTTGTAGGCGGTGCAAGTTTCAAACTCAACCGCAATACACTTTGCTTTCTTGGAGATATATCACACCATAAAGATTACAAAAAAATTCTTGATTTCACAAAAGAAAGAAATGTGGATATTTCTATTGTTTCACAAGGCAAAGCGGAAGATTTTGGAAGTGTGATACTTGTTTTCTGATAGCATATATATTTTTAATTACGCCATACTACTTTTGAAAGGGCGTGAATTTATTGTGTTATACACTTTGTCTGGAGAATAATTTTCTCTTCAGATATACTGCCGAAAATGTTCTTGACAGACTGTGCGACTTAAACATCAGTCACAGTATGTACTATACAGGCAACAAAAGAAAGATTATTATCAAACTTTTTGCCGATAATGAAAAAACAGTTTACCTTTCGGAGATTCTTTCCGACTATATTATAGAGAATTATTGTTCAAAAACAGCACTTTTGTATGTTGAAAAAAACTATCATTACTTTACTGATGATGAAAAAGAAGATATACTTAACAGAGTGTTTCAGAAAAACGAGAGATTAAAAATAACAAATCTTATATATGATTATCTTTTGACAAATGACCGTTTTTATGCGGAGGGATTTGCATCTTTCAGACTTGGGGAATTTTATGAATGTATGGATGATTCCGTATCGGTGATAGTGGATGAAATGCTTATCAACAAAGAATATATGGAGTTTATAAAGATTCTTAAGAATTTTGTTGCACTGAATGATTCGGGAGTATTTGCCGTAAATGTATATAAGCCCTGTCACGGAAACTATATTATCCTTGATGAAAACAACAAAAAAATATCCGGCGAATATATAAGTGACTTTACTTTTGAGATAGCCGAGGAGGAATTGAGTATACGTGATATGCTTCTGTCCGATCTTGTCAGTCTGTCGCCGAAACTTATTATTATTCACAACAGACAAAATTTTGACAATCCTCAGTTGCTGAAAACTATTGAAACAGTTTTTGAAGGTAGTTTAAGATATTGTGACGGTTGTGAAATGTGCAAAAAATATTTTCAAAAATAATGACAAAATAAGTTTTTTGTGATAATATATATTATCATATATTACGGAGGAAAAAATGAGAACTTTACTCACCACTCTCAATTCAAAATATGTCCATCACGCACTTTCTTTGAAATGTCTCAAAAATTATTCGAAGAATTATGATGTGATTGTAAGAGAGTATACAATAAATGATAATACAGGCGCTGTAATCAGTCACATCCATAAGGTCGGTGCTGATGTTATAGCGTTTTCTTGTTATATATGGAATGTAGGCAAGACACTTGATATATGTGATGCTCTCAAGAAAATAAACCCTGAAACCATAATTATCCTCGGTGGGCTTGAAGTGAGTTTTGATTCTTATGATATAATGCAGAAGAATCCCTCTGTGGACTATATCATACAGGGAGAAGGAGAAGTACCTTTCAGCAAACTCCTTGCATACCTTCACGGTGAGATTTCTTCCATTTGTGATGTGAAATCTGTATGGTATAGGGATGAGGACAAAATTTCATTTACAGGTCCATCACCCCTTTATGATATAAATGATTATGAATTTCCTTATGACGAGTCAATAAAAGAACTCAAAGGAAAAATTATATATTATGAATCTTCAAGAGGATGTCCATACAACTGCAGTTACTGTCTGTCAGGAAGGGATAACAAAGTTACGTTTCTTGATGTGGAAAGAGTAAAAAAAGAACTGAGGTTCTTTATGGACAACAAAGTAGGTCTTGTAAAGTTTGTAGACAGGACATTTAATGCAGACCGTAGAAGGGCGGATGAGATATTTAAGTTTATACTGGACAACCCGTCGGATACCAAATTTCATTTTGAACTGGCAGGCGACCTTATAGATGAAAAAAC
>JAZSJF010000008.1:0-2948 GCA_045534195.1 Clostridia bacterium
AGAAATAAATCTTACGGGAACCATTGTTCTGCCGTTTATAATCTTTGCCGCAACATCAAGACTAACTTCCTTTTCGTTGACAATTGCAAGGTTGTTTCCTATCTGCAAAGTGACTTTGGTGTCATTTTTGATTCCCACAACGGTTTTTGAACTGTCATCCCAGGAAATTTCTGCTCCCAGTGCTTCAAAAATTCCCCTCATAGGAACCAATGTTCTGCCGTTTTCTATAACAGGCATCACATCATAGTTCTGTACCACATCGTTGATTGTAACGCTAATTGCATCTGCAAACACAGTATTTATACAAAATACCGATACAATCATCATCACAACAAGAAATACTGAAATAATTCTTTTCATATTGTTTTTCCTCTTTTCTATCAATATTCTTTATCTTGATTTTATTAAATAAACATAGTATAATCAATGCATAAAGCAAAGCATTTTTTGTGTAAATTAAATATAGGAAGGTAAAATTATGAAAAACATAAGTCTGTCTGAAATAAAACCATTTGTAAGATACGCAAGATATACAACAATTACACACAATATGACTCATCCCCGATTCATCCCATGCGATGCCAGACTTTTTTATATACTGGGTGGGAACTTGGATATCGAAACAAATAATATGTGCTACAGTCTTTCAAAAGGTGACATACTTTTTTTCGGACCGGGAACAGAGTATCAGATACACACCCCTGATGATTATGTAAAAACCATCCTGATAAACTTTGATTTTACCAATGATAATGCCCATCTTTCTGTGCCGATTGCTCCTTTGCACATTGATGAAGCCACCAAAGAAAGACTTATATCTCCCGTTACGTTCAGCGATTCAAAAGAACTTGCCTCACCTGTATATATACACAGAAAAATAGATATAATGGAAAAACTCCACGAAATTGTCCGTGAGTATTCGAGAAAGATTCTCTATCACGAAATAAAGACAGGAAACATTTTGTCTGAAATCATTATCGACTGTGTAAGAGAGGTACGACTGAGCAATACAGAGGACGGATATGCAAGAATCAACAGTATCCTTAAATTGATTCACGAAAACTATAACCAAAAACTTACCAATATTTCTATAGGGAAGGAATTCGGCCTTCATCCGAACTATATAAGTTATCTGATAAAGCAGTATACCGGACTGCCTTTGCACAAATATATCCTCTATGTCCGTATATCCCATGCCATAGATATGCTTGGCTCAGGACAGATGTCAGTTGGAGAAGTGGCAGAACAATGCGGATTTTGTGATGTATTTTATTTCTCGAGATATTTTAAACAATATATGGGTATATCACCCAACGAATATAAAAATCAGATAAAGAACTGATAACAGTTCAAATTATCAATATAGTATAATAAAAGCAATGAAATAATCAATATAGTTAATTGTAAAATTTACCCTGTTATGATAAAATCAACAAAAAGCACTAAGGAGTGAGTCAGAATGTATTTCAAAAACGCTACCCCTGAATCTGTAGGTATATCATCTGACAAAGTAAGGGAACTTATCGAAGCATATGACAAAAACGGCCTTTGCACACACAGTATGATGATTGCAAAGGGTGATAAGATTTTTTGCGAAACTTACTATAAACCTTTTGACAAGGATTTCAAGCACAGAATGTACTCTGTAACAAAAAGTTTTGTCGCTATTGCGATAGGATTTCTCATCGACGAAGGAAAATTGAGTCTTGATGACAAATTTGCATCTTTCTTTGCCGATGAACTTACAGATCATGCAAATGAATTGTTGATGGAAACAACCATCAGAGATATGCTTACAATGGAAACAAGTGTTCAGTCGGGAGTATCATGGTTCAGAGAAAAACCGGAAAACAGAGTGGATACATACTTTATGAAACCCTCCGACAAAATCCCCGGCACATTCTTCTCCTATGATTCACAAGGCTCATATATGCTTGGTGTAATAGTAGAAAAAATCACCGGCAAACCGTTTATAGAATATCTTAAAGAAAAAGTGCTCAACGATATCGGATTTTCGAAAGATGCATATTGTATGAAGGCTCCCGGCGGATATTCATTCGGTGATTCGGCACTTATGTGTACTACACGGGATCTTCTCACATTTGCAAGATTTACGCTTAACAAAGGGGAATGGCTGGGCAAACAGTATATATCAAGAAAGTTTATGGAGGATGCCACATCACCTCTTGTGTGTAATGACAGCAAAGGCATTACACTATGGAATACAAACGGCTACGGATATCAGATATGGATGGCTCCCGATGGCGGATTTTCATTCAACGGCATGGGATGTCAGTTTGCTATATGCCATCCGAAAACAGACCTTGTGTTTGTCATAACATCTGACAATCAGGGAAATGAATTTTCAAAATTCCTTATTTTCTACGAATTCTATAAAACAATTGTAGAAAATATGGGCGAACCAATGGAAGAAAATCCTGAAGCATATAAGAAACTTTGTGACTATACAGAAAGCCGCGAACTGTATTCACTGAAAGAAGAAAGAGATAATCCGTTTATAAACGAAATTAACAATGTAAAATACAAACTAAATAAAAATTCAATGAACATTGAGCGGATATCCCTTTCATTTGAAGGTAAAAAGGGCGTATTTAAGTACAAAAACCTTCAGGGCGAAAAAGAACTTACATTCGGCATAGGATACAATGAATTCGGCATATTCCCCGAAGAAGGATATTCTGACGAAGTGGCTAATGAATATTGCCCGGGAAATTATTACAAATGCGCTTGTTCTGCAGACTGGGCGGAGGATAAGAAACTTCGCATCAAGGTACAGATAATAGATAAATATTTCGGTCAGGCTTGTTTTGTGTTCAGTTTCAAGGATGACAGAGTATATGTGTCTATGGAAAAGACCGCAGAATACTTTCTTATGGAGTATAGTGGCAAAGCAATTGGTTGTAGGGTGTAAGATGTAAAATTTCCCC
>JAZSJF010000346.1:0-3947 GCA_045534195.1 Clostridia bacterium
ACTTCTCTCTTTGTCTTTGATTCCACGATCTCTGCAACACCGTAAATATCGGTAATAATTGCAAGACCTTTTGGTCTTCTTGCTGCGAAAAGTTCTTCAACTCTCGGAAGACCCTGTGTAATATCATCACCGGCGATACCACCAGAGTGGAACGTTCTCATTGTCAACTGTGTACCCGGTTCACCGATGGACTGAGCAGCAATAATACCAACTGCTTCACCCACATTAACCAGTGTACCTGATGAAAGGTTAGAACCGTAACACTTAGCACAAACACCGATTTTTGAATCACAAGTAAGAATAGATCTGATTTTTGCTTCCTTGATGCCTGCCTTAACAACCATATTTGCTTCGGCTTCACCCATAAGCTGATCTTTCTTAACAATAACTTCGCCTGTTTCAGGATGAACGATATCTTCAAATGATGTTCTTCCTACAAGTCTGTCCTTGAATCCTTCGATAACTTCGTTACCGTCCTTGATATCCTTAACAAGGAGATAGTTGTTTGTACAACAGTCATCTTCTCTGATGATAAGATCCTGTGATACATCAACAAGTCTTCTTGTGAGGTAACCTGAGTCGGCAGTTCTGAGGGCTGTATCGGTAAGACCTTTACGAGCACCGTGAGAAGAAATAAAGTATTCCTGAACGTTAAGACCTTCACGGAAGTTAGCCTTGATAGGCACTTCCACAGTCTTACCCTGTGTATCCGCCATAAGACCACGCATACCTGCAAGCTGTCTGATCTGGTCAATGCTACCACGGGCACCTGATGTAGCCATCATGTTGATTGGGTTAAATTCATCAAGGTTTGCTTTAAGAGCATCTGTAACATCGTCTGTAGCCTTAGCCCATACTTTTACAACTGCGGTATATCTTTCTTCTTCAGAGAGAAGACCTCTTCTGTAGAGTGCTGCAATCTTGTCAATTTCTTTTTGAGCATCTGCAAGAATCTGTGGTTTTGCTTCAGGGATTTCCATATCGGATACGCTGATTGTAAGAGCACCCTTTGTGGAATATTTGAAGCCCATAGCCTTGATATAGTCAAGAACTGTAGCAGTTTCTGTAGCACCGTGGTACTTGATACAGTTGTCGATAATCTTTCCAAGACCTTTTTTGTCTGCAACGAAAGAAATTTCCAGATCAAATTCATTGCCGGGGATGCTGCGGTCTACAAATCCAAGATCCTGAGGAATCTTTTCGTTGAAGATCATTCTGCCCACTGTAGTTTCTACAATGCCTTCCTTCATTTCGCCGTTGATTTCTTTTTTGATAAGAACCTTGATTGGCGCATGGAGTCCTACTGCTCCGGCATTGTAAGCCTGGATTGCTTCATTGTAGTCTACAAAAGCCTTACCTTCACCCACTTCACCTGTGAAGCATCCTTCGTCAGTGAACTGGGCAGGTTTCTTGCCTGCTGCTTCAAGTTCTTCATTGATAAACTTGAGTCCCTTGTGACCGTTGTCATTTGAAAGATAAGTTACCTTATCTCCAACATTGAATCCTGTGTCACCGGGATCTGTAATTTTTACTTTCTTAGCCTTTACAATTGTAAGGTAATAACTACCGAGAACCATATCCTGTGTAGGAACTGTTACCGGTTTACCATCCTGAGGCTTCAGGAGGTTGTTTGCAGAAAGCATAAGGAATCTTGCTTCTGCCTGTGCTTCCGGTGAAAGTGGTACGTGGATAGCCATCTGGTCACCGTCAAAGTCGGCGTTGAACGCACTACATACCAACGGATGAAGTTTCAACGCTCTGCCTTCTACAAGAATTGGTTCAAATGCCTGAATACCAAGTCTGTGAAGTGTAGGAGCACGGTTAAGAAGAACAGGGTGATCCTTGATTACATCTTCAAGCATATCCCATACTTCCGGACGAACTCTTTCTACCATTCTCTTTGCACTCTTGATATTGTGACAGAATCCGTCACCAACAAGTTTTTTCATTACAAATGGTTTAAAAAGTTCAAGTGCCATTTCTTTTGGCAAACCGCACTGATAAATCTTGAGTTCAGGTCCTACAACGATAACGGAACGTCCTGAGTAGTCAACACGCTTACCGAGAAGGTTCTGTCTGAATCTACCCTGCTTACCTTTGAGCAGGTCGGAAAGTGACTTAAGCGGTCTGTTTCCCGGTCCTGTAACAGGTCTGCCTCTTCTGCCGTTATCAATAAGAGCATCCACTGCTTCCTGAAGCATTCTCTTTTCGTTTCTTACGATAATGTCAGGTGCTTCAAGTTCAAGGAGTCTTTTGAGACGGTTATTTCTGTTTATAACTCGTCTGTAAAGGTCGTTAAGGTCACTTGTTGCAAATCTTCCACCGTCAAGCTGAACCATAGGACGAAGATCAGGCGGAATAACCGGAACTACATCCATTATCATCCATTCAGGCTTGTTGTTTGAGATTCTGAATGCCTCAACAACTTCAAGTCTTTTTGCAATTTTTAATTTTTTCTGTCCCTGAGATTCATTGAGTTCCTGTTTAAGTTCTGCAGAGAGTTTTTCAAGGTCGATTTTCTGCAGGAGTTTCTTGATGGCTTCTGCGCCCATACCTGCATCAAACTTGTTTTCACCGTATTTTTCTACAGTATCTCTGTATTCCTTTTCGGTAAGAACCTGTTTTTCCATAAGGTTTGTCTTACCAGGATCCACAACAACATATGCTGCGAAATAGAGGATTCTTTCCAATGATCTTGGTGACATATCAAGGATAAGTCCCATTCTTGAAGGGATACCCTTGAAGTACCAGATGTGAGATACAGGTGCTGCAAGTTCAATGTGGCCCATTCTTTCTCTTCTTACCTTTGCACGGGTAACTTCAACACCACATCTGTCACAGACAATACCTTTGTATCTGATTCTTTTGTACTTTCCGCAGAAACACTCCCAGTCCTTCTGTGGTCCAAAAATCTTTTCACAGAAAAGACCGTCTCTTTCAGGCTTAAGTGTTCTGTAGTTAATGGTTTCGGGCTTTCTTACTTCGCCTCTTGACCATTCTCTGATTTTTTCCGGAGAAGCCAATCCGATTCTTATTGATTCATATTCATTCATTACCGGTCACTCCCCTTTCTAAAACATATCACTGTCATCAAAGTCATCTTCGATTAATGCATCGTCAAGACTTGACAGTTCATCGATATCCAACATATCCAGATCTTCACTTACTTCTTTTGCAAAACCTGATTCTGAAAGTTCATTGAAGAGACTGTCAGTGATGTCGTCCATTTCTTCTTCGGATACATCTTCGAAGCCGTCATCTTCCTCTTCGTTTACATCTTCAATATCTTCTGCAGGTTCTGCTTCCAATGCTTCGATAATGTCATCATCATCAGCAATATTGATTCTGAGTGTTGATGCATCATCGTCATCGTCAATTTCCTTAAGTTCGATTTCATTATCAAATCCGTCAAGAACCTTAACATCAAGTGCCAAACTCTGGAGTTCTTTGATAAGAACCTTAAATGATTCAGGCACACCCGGCTTAGGAACATTTTCGCCTTTTACAATTGCTTCGTAAGTCTTCACTCTACCTGCAACATCGTCAGATTTTACAGTGAGGATTTCCTGAAGTGTATAGGCTGAACCGTACGCTTCAAGTGCCCAAACTTCCATTTCACCGAATCTCTGTCCACCAAACTGTGCTTTACCACCGAGAGGCTGCTGAGTTACAAGTGAGTATGGACCTGTGCTTCTTGCATGAATCTTATCATCAACAAGGTGATGAAGTTTGAGATAATGCATATAACCTACAGTAACCGGACTGTCAAATGGTTCACCGGTTCTGCCGTCATAAAGAATTGTCTTACCGTCTTCACGTTTGCCTGCAAGACGAAGTGTTTCCTGAATATCTTCTTCTGTTGCACCGTCAAATACAGGTGTTGCTATCTTCCAGCCAAGTGCCTTTGCTGCATAACCGAGATGCACTTCAAGTACCTGACCGATGTT
>JAZSJF010000155.1:0-3579 GCA_045534195.1 Clostridia bacterium
AAACTCAGCGAAAAGATTCGTCCCATTATAGAATGGAACAATATTCATATACATCTTGATCTTATTGCAGGATTGCCTTATGAAGACCTTGAAAGTTTCAAAAAATCATTCAATGATGTTATAAGTCTTAAACCTCATATGCTTCAACTGGGGTTTCTTAAACTTCTCAAAGGCTCCCGTATAAGATCTGAGCAGGAAAAATACGGATATGTATACAAATCCCACGCCCCCTATGAGGTGATAAAGAACGACTTTATGTCGTTTGATGATATATCATATCTTAAGGACATAGAACATATCCTGGATGTTTATTACAACAGTGGCGGATTTAAGAATACATTTGATTATCTGTTTTCTCTGACGGATGATTATTTCTCAGTATTTGACAGAATACATAATTATTTTGAGATAAATTCCCTCTATGAAGTATCTCATTCTGTGGATTCATTATTTGATATTCTTGCAAAGATTTACAAAGATGATTGCAATGCCTTAAACAATATTTTGAAAGACAGATATATAAACAAAAATGCAAAAATCAAGCCGAAAATTCACACAGATGATGAGTTTTTGCAGAGGTGTTATGATTTCTTCAAGTCAGATGATATGATGCTTAAATATTATCCTGAGTTTTATAATGTACCTGCCAAAAAGATATTTAAGTTTCTGACAATAGAAATGATAGGGGACAAAGCATATATTTTCAGAACAAAAACAGGAGAATGTATCGAAATAACAGAGGATTATGTGAAAAAACAGTAATTTATTGCCGTTAATCTCTATTGACGGATAATCGCAGATTCTGTTATAATTAATATGCGCAAAAATGGTTTTTTGAAAGGATTTTACTATGAACATTATTGTTGTTGGTTGCGGAAATGTAGGATACAAAATAGTTGAACATTTAAGCAGCGAAAATGAGCATAATATAACTGTTGTTGATATAAAAAATGAGATTGTTCAGGACATAGTGAACCGTTATGACATTATGGGTGTGGTAGGCAGTGGCTCCAGAATGGATATTCTCCTTGAAGCGGGGATAAAAAATGCAGACCTTCTTATAGCGGTTGCCAACTCTGATGAACTTAATCTTCTTACATGCCTTATTGCTAAGAAACTCGGGGATTGCCGTACAATTGCCCGTGTGAGAAAGCCTGAATATTCAAAGCAGGTACACATATTCAAAGAAGACCTTGGTCTTGCTCTTGTAATTAATCCCGAACAGACTGCCGCAACGGAAATTGCACGTCTTTTGCGTTTCCCTACGGCTATTCAGATAGATACATTTGCAAAGGGAAGAGTAGAGATACTTAAGTTCCGTGTAAATCCCGAAAGTCCTCTCTGTAATATGAGGATTGCAGATATGAGGTCAAAACTCAATTGTGATGTTCTTGTGTGTGGTGCGGAAAGAAAAGATGAAACTTTTATTCCCGGCGGTAACTTTGTAATAGAAGAGGGAGATCTTCTGAGTATAGTGGGAGCACCGGTGAATGTTTCTTCATTTTTCAAAAAAATCGGAATCAAAACAAACAAGGTCAAAGATACCCTTATCGTGGGCGGTGGTGATACTGCATATTATCTTGCAAAGATTCTTCTTCGTGACGGTATAAATGTAAAAATTGTTGAAGAAAAACTTTCAAGATGCGAAGAATTGTCAGAACTTCTTCCGAAGGCAACCATCATTCACGGGGACGGAACTGACAATGAGGTTCTTCTTGAAGAAGGAGTGGAATATTGTGAGTCATTTGTTTCGCTTACAAATTCCGATGAAGAAAACATCCTTCTTTCTCTTTTTGCAATGAGCAAAACCAAAGGAAAAACAATTACAAAAATACATCGTATAGCCTATGATAATGTAATTTCAAATCTCAATCTTGATGCGGTTATAAATCCAAAGAACATTACTGCAGAATACATTGTAAGATTTGTCAGAGCAAAAAACAATTCCATAGGCTCAAATATAGAAACAATGCATATGATTCTTGACGGTAAGGCGGAAGCACTTGAGTTCCGTATAGGAGAAAATTCTCCCGTTGAAGGCAGGACTATCGAAAGTCTTTTGCTTAAACCTAATGTTCTCATTGCATGTATTGCAAGACCGGGTGAGATAATTACTCCCGGCGGTAAAGATGTGATAATGAAAGATGATACTGTTATAGTTGTCACAACAAATACAGGATATAATGATATAAGTGATATATTGAGGTAACATATATGAATTACGGAATAATTCTCAATACCCTGGGCTGGGTAATGAATATTGAGGCTTTGTGTATGACTTTGCCCCTTTTGTGTGCTTTTGTGTACAAAGAAAGCATAATACCTTTTGCCGTTGCCATTGGCATATGTCTGGCATTTGGGTTGCCTTTTGTAATTAAATCTCCAAAAAACAAAACATTTTATTCCAAAGAGGGATTTATCACGGTTGCATTGAGTTGGATTGTGATAAGTTTTCTTGGTGCAGTTCCTTTTGTGGTTTCAGGTTATATTCCGGATTTTGTCGACGCTTTTTTTGAAACTGTTTCCGGCTTTACCACTACGGGAGCATCAATTCTTTCTGATGTGGAAGCCCTGCCGAAATCACTTATTTTCTGGCGCAGTTTCACTCACTGGATAGGCGGAATGGGAGTTCTTGTATTTCTTGTTGCACTTTTACCGTTGTCAGGCGGAAGCAATATGTATCTTTTCAAGGCAGAAAGCCCAGGTCCCTCTGTTTCAAAACTTGTACCGAGAGTTAAATCTACCGCAAAACTACTGTATATAATTTATATCGGAATGACTTTGTTGCAGGTAGTATTTTTGCTTTTTGGCGGAATGAATCTGTTTGAATCCCTTACTCTCACATTCGGTACTGCCGGAACGGGTGGTTTCGGAATACTTAATACGGGTTTTGCAACATATTCATCCTATATACAAATAGTATGTACAGTTTTTATGATACTTTTCGGTGTGAATTTTTCTGTATATTATCTTATGTTTATGGGGCGTATAAAAGAGGCAATATCCTCAAGTGAACTCAAGACATATATTGGTATAATATTTGTTTCTGTTTTGCTTATCTGTACCAATTGTCTTTCAATGTACAGTTCATTTGCCGAGTCTTTGAAGCACAGTGCTTTTCAGGTGGCATCCATTATAACCACCACCGGATTTTCTTCGGTTGATTTTAATTTGTGGCCTGAATTTTCCAGAACAATACTTGTAATACTTATGTTTATAGGTGCATGTGCAGGCAGTACGGGAGGCGGAATGAAGGTTTCAAGAATAATTATTCTTGTAAAGAGTATTGTAAAAGAAGTAAAAATTGCCGTTCACCCGAGAGCAACTCACAAAATCACAATGAACGGGCGTCTTGTGGCACACGAAACCATCAGAGCAACCAATGTGTTTATGGTAAGTTATTTCATAATATTCTTTTTGTCACTTCTTATTATCAGTATTGATAATATGAGTTTTACTACCAATTTCACTGCAGTTGCGGCTACTATCAACAATATCGGTCCTGGTCTTGATATGGTAGGACCTACATCGAATTTCGGTGCATATTCACCATTTTCAAAACTTGTACTGAGTTTCAAT
>JAZSJF010000207.1:0-18866 GCA_045534195.1 Clostridia bacterium
CATCTATCGGTATGGCATCAAACCTTTCTATGAAGGAAGGAAGAAGAGTATACATAGGCGAATTTTTTGATGAAGTAAAAAAGGGGTGAGCCTGTGATACTTAAGATAAAAAATGCAAAAGTAATCCTTGATGACGGCATATACGAAAAGTGCGTATATGCGGAGAATGGCAAAATCAAAAAAATTACAAATGAAGAACTGCCTTTCGATGAGGAGTATGATGCTGAAGGAAATTATCTTTCAGCAGGATTCATAGATATCCATACTCACGGGGCAGGAGGCTATGATTTCGGTGACGGTAAAGAAAGTGATATCTTAAATGCAGTATATTCTCACGGGCTTCACGGCACAACGGGAATATATCCCACCTGTACATCTTCATCATTTGACGAACAGATGACTTTTATACGGAATGTAAAAAATGCAATGAAGAAAAATTCCCCCGGACTTCCGTTTATCCTCGGTTCACATCTTGAAGGGCCGTATTTCAATCTCAAAATGTGCGGTGCTCAGAATCCCGAGCATATAAGAAAGCCGGTAAGAGAAGAATACAGTGCATTTATACAGGAAGGGGAAGGCTCGTTAAGAAGAATCAGTTTCGCCCCTGAAATAGAAGGCAGTGATGAACTTCAGGATTTTCTTAATGAAAATAATATAGTATCATCTTTCGGTCATACAGACGGTATATACGAAGAAATTCAACCGCTTATAGACAAGGGTTTAAGCCTTGCAACACATCTTTATTCAGGTATGAACACCGTTACAAGAAGAGATCTTATGCGGAAACTGGGTGCTGTGGAAACCGCACTTCTTGATGACAGAGTGACTGTGGAAGTGATAGCAGACGGAGTACATCTTCCGAAGGAACTTCTTAAATTTATATATAAGATAAAAGGACCTGACAAAGTCTGCCTTATCACCGATTCAATGAGGGCGGCAGGATGCATTGAAGGAAGATATATTCTGGGACCTAAGGATACAGGACTTGAAACTGAAGTGAGAAACGGTGTAGCATATCTTACTGATATGTCTGCATTTGCAGGTAGTGTGGCAACGGCTGACAGACTTGTGAGAGTGATGTACAAAGATGCGGAAATCCCTCTTTTTCAGTGTATAAAGATGATTACAAAAACTCCCGCAACTGTTATGGGTGTATGCGAAAGAGGACAACTCAAAGAAGGCTATTTTGCAGATATGGTCGTATTTGATGATGATATAAATGTAAAAAAAGTATTCATTGAAGGTAAGGAACTAATTAAAAAGGAGATATAAAAATGGAAGTAAGAATTCTTAAAGACAGTGTAACATTAGGTAAGGAAGCCGCAGAATATGTGGCAAAAGAACTTAAAAAATGCATAAAGGAGCAGGGTAGTGCAAGAATCGTTCTTTCTACAGGAGCATCACAGTTTGATACATTGAAAGCACTTGTGGAGATTGAAGGTGTTGAATGGGATAAAGTAGAAATGTTTCATCTTGATGAGTATGTGGATCTTCCTGTTACCCATATGGCAAGTTTCAGAAAGTATCTTCAGGAAAGATTTGTGGACAAAGTAGGACCTCTTAAAGCAGTTCATTTTGTAGACGGTACAAAGGAATGTATCGAAAAACTCACAGTTGAAATAAGAAAAGCACCAATTGATATCGGTCTTATCGGTATCGGAGAAAACGGTCATATAGCATTCAATGATCCTCCTGCAGATTTTGATACAAAGGAAGCATATATTATTGTAAATCTTAACGACACCTGCAAAAAGCAACAGATGGGCGAAGGCTGGTTCGCTACAATTGACGATGTACCAAAGCAGGCTGTATCTATGACTGCATATCAGATTATGCAGTGCAAAAAGATTGTATCCTGTGTACCTCATAAGGTAAAAGCAGATGCAATCAAAAAAACACTTATGGCAGATGAAGTATCAAATCTTGTACCTGCTACACTTCTTAAGAAGCACGAAGACTTTATTTTGTTCATTGATGCAAACAGTGCATCTGAAATTTCGGGAGTTATAATGTAATTGATTTAAGAGGATATTAATATGAGAGAAATATCATACAGTACATATCTTGACAAAATATACGGATGTTTCGTAGGAAAAGCAATATCAGGAAATATCGGTGCGCCTCACGAAGGCGTGAAGATGCCTATGGAACTTAAGTTTCAGGATTATATGATAGACTGCACCCAGGCAAATGATGACCTTGATTTGCAGGTTTTGTGGCTTGATGTTGTAGAAAAGAAAGGGATAAACTTCACCTCATATGACCTTCTTGATGCATTTGTGAATAACTGTGATTATTCTCCAGGAGAATACGCCATAATGCGAAAGAATTATATGAAGGGTATATATCCGCCATACTCGGGTAAATTCTCTAATGATTATTATATTGAAGGTATGGGATGCCCTATCCGTTCAGAAATATGGGGATGTATTGCGGCGGGAAATATGGAACTTTCCAAAGAACTTTCATATCGCGACGGATGTATAGACCATTATGGTGAAAGTATTGTGGCAGAACAGTTTTTTGCAGCACTTGAGAGCGAAGCCTTTTTTGACAGTGATGTTCATTCCCTTATACAAAAAGCACTCTCGGTAGTTCCCGCGGACAGTAAATTCCGCTCACTTGTTACATATACGGTTGATATGTGCAATAAGTACGGGGATATGAAGAAAGTATTGTCAAAGATTCTTTTTAAATACGGTCATCCCGACTGTACAAATATGTATCAGAATATGGGGATTACAATTGCATCTCTTATACTGGGAGAACTTGATATAATAAAATCAAGTATTATGGCACTCAACTGCGGATTTGATACAGATTGCACCTGTGCAAGTGTGGGCAGTGTGATTGGTATTATAAAAGGTGCAGATGTGCTCAGAAATGCTTATGGACTTGATGAGGTCACATATGTTCTTGGCGTGAAGAGTGACAGAAGAAGCAACAGAATATTTGATCTTGCAGAGGATATCGCAAGGGTAGGGGTTACATTTGCACAAAAGGAAAACAAAGAACTTATCATAAATGATGCACAAGCAGAAAAACTGACCTTTGAAAATCCTGAGCCGGTAGAATTTTTCCCTGAATATGAAGATATGAAGCCATATATAGAACTTGGCGGAAAGAGAAATGTGATTCTTCATATAAAAAACAACGAAAATGCCCAAAAGACATTTTCTGTTTCGGCAAATGTGTCAAACGGAATACAGGTGAAATACGATGATTCCGTTACCGTTCCGCCTTTGGGTGAGGGTAAACTTCATATGGAATTTTATCTTCCCGAAGATACTGAAGTTGTATACGAAACAAATATGACAGATGTATCCCTGGTTTGTGACGGAAGGGAAGAAAGATATTCATTCGGTCTTTCGGGAGTGGCACTCTGGAAGATGTCAGGACCTTTCTGGGTAACAGAGCCTGAGTGTAATACGGAACTTTTGCTTGAACATATTACAGACAGAAGACCATATAAGGCATTGATGGAGAATTCCCTTACAGAAGGTAATTTCTTTGACAAGATGAGACAGTTCCACCTTAATTTCAAGGTGGAGAAAGAAAAGTCTTTTGTTTCGGAAAAAGAACTTTTCACATCGGTGAATGAGGACAATCCGTTATATGAAGAAACATTGATACAGACGGCGGAAGACAGTATAGAGGTATCGGATTTCTTCGGGTTCAAAGGCCCCTGCGTGGTGTATTTGTCAAAAATTATTGTGTGTGACAAAGACAGAGAAGTATTTATACAGGTGGGACATTCAACACCATTCAAACTGTACTTAAACGGTGAAATGATAGCAGAAAGGGATTATAGTGATAATTTCACTGCAGAAAATGTGCATATAGAGAATGTGAAACTCAAAAAAGGTGAAAACAGACTTTATATAAGGCTTACAAAGATAAATTCCGATACAAAGTTCTGTACGGTAATATCAAAAGGAATATCCATGAGCGAACATATAGTGGATCTTGGATGTAAAAATCCTTACAAATTTTGATTTAAGGAGAAAAAGAAAATGAAAAAATGTATTTCAATATTTTTATCCGTTGTTATGATTTTTTCTGTGATGAGTATTTCTTCTCTGGCAGATAACGGTATTTCTGTGGTTATTGATGAAGTATCACAGAAATATGATGTAATGCCGATTATAGAAAACGGCAGAACACTTGTACCGTTGAGAGGTATATTTGAAGCACTCAAAGCAGAGGTTAAGTGGGATGATGCCACAAAAACCGTAACAGCAACAAAAGGCGATACAAAGGTTATGTTGGTTATCGGCAATACTCTTGCAAAGATAAACGACAAAGAAATCACTCTTGATGTTGCTGCAAAGATTGTTGACGGAAGAACACTTGTTCCCGTAAGATTTGTGTCAGAGGCACTTGGATGCAGAGTAGACTGGAATGGTGATACAAAGACAGTTATTATAGATTCAACACCTTCTCTTGCACCTCTTAAGTCTGATTATCACAGATCTGTTCCGACTTCCTTTACAAAGAGCAACGACTTAAATGACATTATGCACTTTGACAGAGCAACTCCTGAGCAACAGGAAGAAAAGTATGCAAAAGTAAAACTTGACGGTAAGGTGGTATGTACCGAAGAAGAATTTACAGGCGGTATAGAACCTCAGAACACCAAATACGGATTCTGGGAAATCGCAGATGTGGAAGGTATGCCTTTTAAGAAAGTGTTGAGAATGACCTGTACCGATGTTCCCAAGCAGAGCAAACTGTTTCTTGCAAAGACTACTGCTACTCCTGAAGAAACACCGGGCTCAGGTGTTGACAAAAATGACCTTATGCTTCTTGCATTCAGAATGAGAACAGTTTCAGGCGGAGAAAACGGGCTTGGTAAGGTTCAGGTGCAGATAGAGCATCCCGAAACATACAAGAAGGCTATATTTGAATTTGCCACAGCACCGTCAGAATGGACAATTATTTATATGCCGTTTACAGGGGTTGAAGATGCTACATCTATCGGTATAAGAGCAGGTTTCCATCAGCAGGTGGTGGAACTTGGCGGTATTGAGATTATAAATTTCGGACCTGATTATGATATTGCAAATCTTCCGTTTACTACTGCATATCACCCTGAACTTGAAAAGGAACAGCAGTGGAGAAAAGATGCCAACAAGAGAATTGAAGAAATCCGTAAAGGCGACTTTTCTGTAGTGGTTAAGGATAAGGAAGGAAATCTTATAAAGGATGCCGAAGTTAACTTCAATATGTTTGAACATGAATTCCAGTTCGGAAATATGGTTCAGTATTATATCTATGAAGATGCAACAACAAAGAAAAATCACGAGATGCTTTTTAACGGAGCAGTTATTGAACATTATCTCAAATGGGCACCATTTGAGGGTAACAGAGAAGAAGCAATCAAACAGGTGAACGGTGCAAAAAATGCAGGCTCCAAATATATAAGAGGACACAGTATCTTCTGGGATAAGGACAATTCAAACAGCAAAACCGAGTTGACACCTGAATATATGCTGACAGAGGAAATCCTTTCAAACAGAGCACTTTTTGATGAAAAGTGCGAAACCCATGTAAAGGATATCTGCGAAACATTCAAAAACGACATTACCGATTGGGATGTAATCAATGAAACAATTCTCTGTACAAAGCACAGAGATGTATACGGTCCTGAAATCTACAAACAGTGGTTTGATTGGGCAAGAAAATATGCAGGCGAGGATTGTATGCTTTATTACAACGAAGCGGGATATTTCCCTCCATATGAGGAAACCTTCTATCAGAGACTTGACGAACTTGAAGCGATGGGAGTCGACTATGACGGTATAGGACTTCAATCGCATTATGACGGTGACCTTAAGATGCCAGGCACTTTGATGAAATTATACGACAGTCTTGACAAATACGGCAAACGACTGAAAATCACAGAATATTCCTGCGGAATAGTTGACGAAAACCTTCAGGCAAACTATACAAGAGATGTGCTTATCTCTGCATTTGCCGAAGATAAGATGGACGGATTCTTCTTCTGGGGATTCTGGGATCCGTCAAGTTATGCAAAGCATACACCGTTCTATGACGAAAACTGGAGATTGAAACCTGCGGGTGAAATCTATTGTGATCTTGTGTATAATAAGTGGTGGACAAGAGATGCAAAAGCAACAACCGATGAAACAGGAAAAGCAACAGTCAAAGGCTTCTACGGTGATTATGATGTGACAGTGAAAGCAGGAGATAAAGTGAAAACAGTTTCCTGTGCATATCATAAAGGATATGAAAATGTACTTGAAATAGTGATGGAATAATGCTATATTAAAACGCAAAAAATACCCCATCGGGGACGGTCCCTGGTGGGGTATTTTTTGTTTGATTATTAAGATGACGAAACGCCAAAAACACGCGATAATATCAAGAAAATCGAGTATAACAGCATAAGGATTTATTATAAAAAAGTAGCCGGAAGGGACCGTCCCCGGTGGGGTAAAATTTGTTTAAATTTTAAGTAGTTTCCTGTACTCTGAAGGTGTTACGCCTTCGCTTTTTATAAATCTGTCAGAGAAATACGAAATACTGTTAAATCCGCACTCTGTGGCAATATCTGTAATAGATCTGGATGTGTTTATAAGAAGTTTTTTTGCCTGAATGATTTTGAGTGCTGTTTTGTATTTGTTGATTGATGATCCTGTTGCTTTTTTGAACATATGCATCATATAAAACTGACTTATTCCTGTTATTTCTGCGATTTCTTTAATGGATATATCTTTTGAAAGGTTACTTGTAAGTATCTCCTTTATTCTGTCCACAACAGGGAAATATTCCACAGTTGTATCGGTGATGCTTTTTATAAGACTTATTATCTGCAAAAGGATTTCCTTTTTTTCACAGTTTTCCGACTGCAGTTCTTCTATAAGGTTATCAAGTTTTTCATTCTGATACTTTTGCATATTCATACAGTTTACGGAGAATGCATCAAAGAGTTTGCCGGGAATATCTTCTGTGTCTGTTTCCATAAGCAGGTTAACAAGGTCTTCGTCAGACAGTTTCTGTGTTTCATTGAAAGGATTATTCTCTTCGTATTTGTATCTTCCCAGTTTTGAAATAATACATCTTAATTTGCTTTGAGGGTTGCGGATTTTTCCGTTTATAATATCTTCTTCGGTGATTCTTGCGTAGAGGATTTCTCTTGCATCATTATAAACTGCATCCATGGTTTTTTTGAATGCACCTCTTTCTCTGTCATATGCCACATAGATAAATCCGTCATTTGCTTCCTTTACATCAGGGTATGACACATTGTCCCTTTCATCCAGCATCAGTCTGTATGGCCAGGTTGCACCATCATCCTCCGAGAGAAAGGCACACAGATTGTTTCTTCCTTTGAAATTGTGGTGGTTTATCAGCAGTATTCTGCCTGATTTAAGTCTGCCGATATAGAAACGGGAACAGGGACCGCCAAGACGACTGTTTTTGCCTTCAGACCAGGTCTTGAGTCCGTCATATGAATAAGAAACACCTATTCCGTAGGTTGTTCTTACATAATTTCCAATTCGTCCGTCTTTGAATTCCAATATCATATGCTCGTCAAAAGAACGATTCGGCATACAAACACCGCTTATTTTTTCAAATGTTTCTCCCTGGTCGATACTTCTGTATACAAAGGCGCCTGATTCTTTTTCGTTAAGTTCTGAAGCATAGTTGTTGTTGTCGATTACCTTCTTTACATCGGGACTCCATAACGCTATAGGGAATATCCACTCTCCTGTAGAAAGGATTGTAGGCTTGTTCATCATAATTCCCTTGCCTATTACCTTAGGTTCGCTCCATATAAGGTTGTCATCATCAGGATTGCAACAGATGGTGGCATATACATCATCTTCGGGCATTACTGACCATATAAACCACAGTCTGTCCAACGGATCTATCCACAGACAAGGATCAAAGCATCTGTATCCGGGATCATATGCAACTGTAATCGGTTCGGTAAAATCAGTTCCGTTATCACTTTTTACTACCATAGCAAAGTTTCCGAGAGTTTCCTTTGTACCGCCTGAATAAAATGCAGAAAATATTCTTCCGTTTTTTGTAACCTCAATTGCAGGGATGCCTTGCCATATTCTATGTTCTGTTGTAAATTCTGTGAGTTTGTTTTTGTCTGTGATAAGCATATAATCACCTCTTAAAGTTTGTGTGATTATATTATATCTTATACTTTGCGGTTTTGATATAAGAAAATTGCTTTTTGATTCAGAAAATATTTTCTATTTTGAGTGTTTCATTCTGCGGGAGACTTGCAAGAGATGATATAACCAGTTCGATTTCTTCTTTTGCGTCGGTATATTGTTTTGAGTTTATTTTTTCTTTTATGATTATCAGACTTGCCGATATATTGTCAAGACTTGAGTGGTTTGAAAACATAAGCATATATCTGTTATGTTTTTTCCAGTGATGAATAATATCTTCATATGATGAGTTTATTTTTTCTTCGTTTTCTTCTTTGACTGCGCCTTTTAACATTTCAAGTTTTTCCGAAAGAATCATTGATTTGTTTTTAAGCACTGTATAATTTACGATAAACCCTGAAATCAGGAGTGCAAGTATCAGAAGTGAACAAATAAATGCTTTCATAGCCGTTCCCCTTTATAATTTACTTTTAATCTGCAGTGTATATTTATCGTCATCGTCTATTGAGAAGATAAATACATCTTCTATCTTGTCAATGTTGTATTCCCTGATAGTGTCAAGTACCCATTTTTTGTCAAATCCTGATTCTTTCAGGTGTTCTTTTCTCAGTTTTCCGTCGGAGATTATCACAAGCGGTATTTTTTCCTGCTTTACGGTAAGGTTTAAATCTTCTGCGGTAACGGTCTTTTTTGATGATTTTTCCACTACGGTAAGTTCGCCGTTTGTTTCAAGTATTGCCATATATACATCAGATATGGAAAATATATCCTTAAGACGCAACTGTTCCAGTAAATCTTCTATGGAAAATCTCATTTTTTTCAGTTCTCTCTGGGATATGACACCGTTTTTTATTATTACGGCAGGTTTCCCCGAAAGGAGATTGCGGAAACCTTCGCTTTTCAGTGTTGTAAAGGATATGACTACTTCAAATACAAGAAGTGTAAGAATAGGTATTATTCCTGCCATAAGAGGGATGTTTATATCTGATACGGGAGTTGTGGCAAGGTCGGATATCATAATAGCCACCACCAGTTCTGATGGCTGAAGTTCGCCGATCTGCCTTTTGCCCATCACCCTCAGGGCAAATACTACCAGTATATACAGAATAACTGTTCGGATAAAAGATATAGCCAAAGATCATTTCACCTCGTTTTTCAGTTCTTTTCCGTTGAAATAATCATCAAGGTTTGAAAGAGTGGTTTCTGCAATGTTTTCCAGTGCTTCGTGGGTGAGAAATGCCTGATGTGAAGTGATAATTACATTTGGCATGGATATCAGTCCCGAAAGTACATGGTCATTGATGATTTTGTACGAATAATCCTCATAAAAAAAGTCAGTTTCTTCTTCGTATACATCAAGTCCCGCACCGCCTACTTTCTGTTCTCTCAGGGCGCTCAGAAGGTCCTCGCCGTCTATAAGCGCGCCTCTTGAAGTGTTTAAGATGATTACACCGTCTTTCATTTTGGGAAGAGTTCTTTTGTCTATCAGATGAAAGTTTTCCTTGGTAAGGGGGCAATGAAGACTTATAATGTCACATTCTTTGCATATCGTATCAAAGTCTGTGTATTTTACATCAAGATTTTTGTCAGGGTAGGGATCATATGCAAGTATATTCATACCGAATCCTTTGCAGATGTTTATAAATACCTTTCCGATTTGCCCTGTTCCTGCAATTCCTATGGTTTTTCCCTTAAGGTCAAATCCTATAAGACGATACAGTGAAAAGTTGTAATCTCTTGTTCTGTTGTATGAACGGTGGATTTTTCTTACCAGTGTCAGCAAAAGTGCCATAGTGTGTTCTGCTATTGCGTAAGGGGAATATCTTGGTACTCTTAAGATTTTTATATTGTCTTTTGCGGCTTTTAAATCCACATTGTTGAATCCTGCACAGCGAAGTGCTATGACATTTATATTAAGATTTTTAAGTGCACAGATTGTGGCTTCGTCTATATCATCATTTACAAATGCACACACCGCATCATATCCCTTGGCAAGATATGCGGTGTCACTGTTCAGTTTGTATTCTATATATTTGATTTCCATAGAGTGACTTTCCTTGTGTTTGTCAAAATATATTTTGTCATAAGGCTTCGCATCAAAAAAAGCAATTCTTTTCATATTTATATTTCCTTTCCCGGTATCTTTTTGAAATAGTATTGTCAAAAAGATTTAATTTAATTCGGTTTGACTATTGTAATGTAAAATGATAAAATAAATAAAAGAAGGGAGTGAAAAATATGAAAAAATTAATTTATATATTTATTACTGTTTCAGTTTTTGTATTATTATCTGTACCCTGTCTTGCAAACGGCAGTGTGGCAGGACATATTTACTCTACAGATATTCTGACCTTTGTAAACGGACGACCTATTGACGGATACAATACAGACGGAAAAACAGTTGTTATAGCAGAAGACCTTGACGGTTACGGTTTTGGCGTGGAATACAATGATGAAACCCGTACTCTTAAGATAAATTCATATTTCAATAAGGGATATAAGGATGTAGCACCTGTTGAGAGAGGGCAGTGCGGAAAAATCCTTGGTGATATTTACAAAACCGATATCAAAGTGTACTACAACGGTATCATTGTGACAGGATACAATATCGGCGGAAGAACTGCAGTATGCCTTGAAGACCTTGGCGACCTTACCGACAGCCCAAATGCTGATTTCGGGTATTCTCAATATCTCGGCAAAGCAATATGGAACGGCGAAGAGAGAACCATAAGGTATGAATCATATATCAGAAATGAAGAGGAGATTCTCGGCATATCAAGGGTATATCACAGATTCAAGGACAATGTGATATATACATTTTCTGATGATTTTTATATGAAAAGTGAGTTTTCAGGAGAGATAAGCGGAGAATACACCGGACAGTATACTTATTCAAGAGGTACAGGTGCTTCGAGATTTCTTTTGAAACCTTTGTATTTTGATAATCACGGCACATTGGAAAAGATAGGACTTTGTGTACAGAATCCGAACAACACATATGATGAAGCACTTATGTATATAGAAGATGTATCCCGTGTGAGAGAAATGATAAAGACTTTCAAATCACCAAAAAAGTCCCATGATGAAGCAAGGGAGTATTTCAGGTCAGTTTGTGAGGATGTTTCATCGATTGAAAACGAAAAATACACAGTGCTTAAAGGAGTTCACCAAACGGAAGGACTTGTATTTGTGTATATAAACAAAGACGGCGGATATGTGGTTGATACCTTTATTTCAGGGTTCAAAGACAGTACCGTTGAGGTTTATTTTGAATCTGATACAGATAGATACGGTATGAATACAATAACACATACCATATCTCCTTTTGCAGGACCTCATGGTGCTACAACAATGTCTTATTCAACAGACCTTGACACTCTTGATTATGAATAAATAAAATTTTGGAGTAAAAAATGCCAACAGAAAAATTGTACGGAGAAATTGAAAGTATAATATTTAAAAATGATGACAACGGCTACACAGTCTGTGTCCTTTCGGGAGAAAAAGAGGATGTTACCCTTGTAGGCTATATGCCGGGTATAAGTGAGGGTGACTCTGTCTGTGTTTCGGGAAGTTGGACCAATCATATGGTTTACGGAGAACAGTTTAAGGTAGATATGTATGAAAGACAGACTCCTGCCGATGAAAAAAGCATCTTAAGATACCTTTCATCAGGAATAGTAAAAGGTGTAAGAGAAGCCACTGCAAAAAAGATTGTGGATATGTTCGGAAAAGAAACTCTGGAAATTATTGAAAATCATCCTCTTCGCCTTTCTGATATCAAAGGTATAAGCGCAGATAAGGCTATGAAAATCCATGAAAGTTATGTGGATAAGATGGGTGCTGCAAATCTTGTGATGTTTCTGCAGAATTTCGGTATATCCGTCAAAATGGCGGCGAAAATATTCAAAAAATACGGTTCAATGGGTGTGGAAATAATAAAGAACAACCCGTATATTCTTTGTGATGAGATAGAGGGAATAGGTTTCAAAACAGCAGATGATATCGCTCTCGGCTCAGGCAAGGATAGAGAAAATTCCGAGAGAATAAAAGCAGGAACTCTCTATACTCTGAGATACAATACAATGCTTGGACATACATACCTTCCCATAGGATATCTTGTGAAGAGTGCCGCGGCACTTCTTGGTGTAGATGAGATAAAGATTTATCCTGCAATAGAATTTTTTGTAAATACAAAGACCTTTACAGAAGAAAAGACCGACACAGAGCACAGAATATACTACTTTCAGGTGTATAATGCAGAAAAGGAAACTGCAGAGAAACTTTGCGAACTTTGTTCTGCGGATTTCAGTTGTGATTCTCAGAAAGTCTATGAGGATATAGAAGAGATAGAAAAGGAAAACAACTTCAATTTTGCCCCTTTGCAGAAAGAGGCTATACTTGATGCGGTAAGATACGGCGTGGTAGTTATTACAGGCGGCCCCGGAACAGGAAAAACCACTATTGTAAATACCATTATTTCTCTTATGCAAAAAAGAAACTTAAATGTATCTCTCTGTGCACCTACGGGAAGAGCGGCGAAGAGAATGAGCCAGGTATGTTCAATTGAAGCAAAGACTGTACACAGACTTCTTGAGGTGGGATACAGTGAAGATGACGATGAGAATATAAAGTTTTTTAAAAATGAAGAAAATCCTCTTACAAGAGATGTTATTATAGTTGATGAAATGAGTATGATGGACATTCATCTTATGAACTGTCTTCTGAAGGCGGTTATGAAAGGTACAAGACTCATCATGATTGGTGATGCAAACCAACTTCCCAGTGTGGGATGCGGAAATGTACTTAAGGATATTATCTCTTCGGGATGTGTGCCTGTTGCAGTGCTCAAGGATATTTTCCGTCAGTCAAAGGAAAGTATGATAGTGATAAATGCTCACAGAATCAACAATGGTGAGTATCCTGAATTCAACAAAAAAGACGGGGATTTCTTTTATATGAACGAGCCTGACGCAACAAAGGGAGCAGAACTCATTCTGTCACTTGTGTCAGATAGATTGCCAAGGGCTTACGGAGTGAAAACAGACCACATTCAGGTGCTTTCCTGTACCAAAAAAGGACTTGCGGGAGTTACAAACCTGAATGCTCTTTTGCAGGGAAGACTTAATCCTAAATCCAAAGGCAAAAAGGAAAAACAGGTTGGCGCCATTACATTCCGTGAAGGCGACAGAGTAATGCAGACAAGAAATAATTATGATATCAAATGGACCGATATGGAAACGGGACACGGCGGAGACGGAATATTCAACGGTGATGTAGGCTATATTCAAAAAATAAATTACACATACAATACGGCTACTGTTGTATTTGACGGAAGAGTTGTGGAGTATGATTTCAAAAACCTTGATGAACTTGACCTTGCTTATGCACTTACCGTTCACAAAAGTCAGGGCAGTGAATTTGATATAATGGTAATGCCGGTATACGATGCACCATATATGCTTATGAACAGAAATATGTTTTATACCGCTGTTACAAGGGCAAAAAAGAAGGTCATCCTTGTGGGGGCAGACAGAGTGATAAAAAAGATGGTAGACAATAATACTGAGGCAAAAAGATATACGGGACTGAAAGACAGACTGACGGAGATAAGTGAAAGAGAATGGTAAATCCCATAGAATACATTCTTGATATTTTCTTTCCCAAAAGATGTATCATATGTTCAAAAACTCAGGAAGCGGGAAGCAAAATGTGTCTTTGCCCCGTTTGTCATGAAAATATGTTTCTTACATTTCACAACCCCCGTCTGCCTTATCAAAGATACTTTGACAAATATGCTTTCTGCCTTCCCTATATAGATAATATAAAAAATTCCGTGTTGAATCTTAAATTCAGAAATCAGTATACCCTGGCTTTTACTTTTGGCTGCATTATGGCAGAAAAACTTGAAAATGAGGATATAAGTGACATAGATATGGTTGTGCCTGTGCCCATATCCAAAAGGCGCAAAAAAGACAGAGGGTACAATCAGACAGAACTTATAACCAAACAAATGTGCAGTATAACAGGACTTGAAATGCACGGCGAAGCCCTTGAAAAGATAAAAGAAATACCGCCTCTGAGTTCTATGAACAAAACTGACAGAATAAATGCCGTAAAAGGTGCATATAAGGTGTGCGGTGATGTGAGAGGGAAAGTAATTCTTCTCACAGATGATGTTTACACTACGGGAAGTACAGTGAATGAATGTGCAAGGATTCTTAAAAAGAACGGAGCAAAGGAAGTAAGGATACTTACTCTCTCTGCAGGTGTCAGCAGAGAAGAAGCGAAGATTTATACTGATATAATCAGGGAAAAATCTCCAAAAAGATTTTTTGATTTGTTTTAGATAACTTATGATTGATTTTTGATTATGTTTAGTGTATAATAAAGTGTTAAAATTTTTTAAGGGGTGATAGTATGCTTCTTGCAGTAGATGTGGGAAATACCCATATTACACTTGGGGTATATGATAAGGATGATCTGATTTCAAACTGGAGAATTGCCACAGACAGACAGAAGTCTGCCGATGAAATAGGTATACTCCTGTTTAATCTTTTTAATATAAACAATATTGATCCAAAAAAAATAAGTGATGTAATCATTTCTTCGGTTGTGCCTACAATTATGTATTCTCTTACCCATGCGGTGAGAAAGTATTTCAATATGGAAGCAATAGTTGTGGATGCATCTACCGTGAAATCCAAGTTGAAGATAAATTATGACAATCCGAGAGAAGTGGGGGCAGACAGAATAGTAAACGCTATCGGTGCTATAGAATATTATCCCACACCGCTTGTGATAGTTGACTTCGGCACCGCCACCACATTCTGTGTTGTTAACGAAAACAATGAATACCTTGGCGGAAATATACTTCCCGGTATCAAGATATCAATGGCAGCCCTTTTTGAAAAGACTGCAAAACTTCCGAGAGTGGAAATCCAGAAACCGAAAAGTGTCATCGGCACAAACACCGTAGACAGTATGCAGGCAGGTGTATACTACGGATATGTAGGCAGTGTTGAATATATGATTTCCAAGATAAAGGAAACTCTTGGAAGAGATGATATCACCGTTGTAGCCACCGGAGGTCTTGCAAGACTTATATCAGGTGATGCCAAGGGAATCAATCATATAGATTCTATGCTTACTCTCAAAGGTCTTAATGTAATATACAAAATCATAAAAGAGGAAAGATAAAATGTACAGTGAAATAAATGAATGGCAGGGTAAATGGAGCAGAATTCTTTTTGAATTCTTTATATTTATGACAATATATACCTTCGGTTCTGCAGGTGCAGAAACACTTCTTACAGATGCAAACGGAAATGTAAGATACAGTCTTCTGATAGATATTGCCTGTCTTGTATATTTTGCTTTGGCATTGTGGCTTTTTGTAAGATACAGATTTACAAAATACCGTTACAGTGTAGAGAATGATATGATAAAGATATACAAGGTAATAGGCAAAAGTCAGAGGCTTATGCTTAATGTGGAAAAGAATTGTGTAGAAAAAATTGCTCTTTTTGAAGATAAAAATACTTTCAGTGATTACGGTCCGCTGATGAACTACTGTGTAGTCGACAAAAACAGCAAAAAATATATATGTGCCCTCAGTTTTGAAGGAAAAAAATACAGATTTCTTTTTCAACCGTCAGAAAATTTTGTGAAACTTATTACTCCTTAAAGGTAATATGAGAAAGGAATTGTCAGTATGAAAAACTTTTTTATATCCGACAACTTAAAAAAGATAAAAAAGAATAATACAATCTCCTTTCGCCGTCCCGGCCACAGAGGATATGTGGGAATGATTCCCGAGGATTTTTTTGAGATGGATATTCCATCCACATCATACTGTGATCCGGCGACTTATATAAGGATGAGTCAGTCAAAGGTAGCAGGGATATACCGTTCACCCAGAAGTTTTTATCTTACAAACGGCTCTACCTCAGGTATATGTGCAATGATAAGTCTGTGTACAAAACCCGGTGATACAATTATTGTAGACCGTTACTGTCACAGAGCGGTTATAGATGCCATAATACTTATGGGGCTTGTACCGGTTTTTCTTGATCCTGTATTTATGCACAGATTTGGGTTTGCAGGGGGATTTTCAGGTGATGCACTGAGAAAAGTTATTTCCGAAAACCCCAATGCAAAGGCGGTGCTTATTACTTCGCCCACTACTTACGGCATAGTATCTGATATAAAAAATCTTGCATCCATAACTCATGCTGCAGGGATGTATTTCCTTGTGGACGAAGCGTGCGGGGCGCATTTTCAGTTTTCGTCACATCTTCCTGCTCCTGCAATTCAGTTGGGAGCGGATTTCAGTGTGCAGAGCATATACAAAACTCTTGGTGCAATGAGCGGAAGTGCCATTCTTCATGTAAATACCAATGACTTTTTGTCAGAAGATATAGAAGACAAAATTTCTCTTTTTACCACTTCAAATTTCTGTGTAAGTAATGTGGCGGTATCTGAAATTGCGATATACAATGCTGCAGGATACAGTCAGAAGTACAAGACGCTTATAAAGGAACTGAGAAGAGCCAGAAACTGTATAAATTCAAACACCAATGCTTACTGGCTTGACGGAGAAATGGTAAATACCTGCGAAATCTGTGATATGGATATTACAAGAGCGGTTATTAACTTCTCATTTGAGTCGTTTTCTGGTTATGAAGCCCAGGATATGCTCAACAAAAACAGTTCCATAGAAGTGGAATTCGCCGATGAATTAAACATTATCTGTGTCTTTACTCCTTATACAAAGATAAGGGAGATAAGACGGTTTGTAAAAGAACTTCTTAAAATCACTTCCAGAAAAGCGACAAAGGAAGATGTGTCAAAAAATATTACACAAAATGTGGATCATGATTTTTCCATGACTCCGCAACTGGCTTTTTTCTCAGAGTGTGAAACAGTGACACTTGAAGAATCCATAGGAAGGACATCCAGAAACATCATAACCAAAGCACCTCAGGGGATAGCGGTGATTATCCCGGGAGAGGTAATCACACCTATGCATATAAGTGTTATAAATGATGTGCTTTCAGACGGAGGAAGGATAGAAGGACTCAAGGAAGAAGGCAAAAAGATTGATGTGGTGGCAGAGTGACAAATGGTAATTTGCGCCTCCACTTGATTTTATGTGAATTATAATGTAAAATAAATTCTTGTGAGGAAAAAATTTTGAAAGAATATATCTTACCTGTAGGTCAGGATAACCTTAAAGATTTTTTTAGTAATTTAATAAAGACAGACAGACTGGGACATGCATATATCTTTGAAGGTGACAAGGGAATCGGAAAGAAGACCATAGCAGAATATTTCTCTCTGGTTATTATGTGCGAAAACCATACTCCCTGTATAAAGTGCAATAAGTGCCTTTGTACAATATCACGTACCAACCCCGATATTATCTATGTGGACAAGGGTGATAAAGAAACTATAAATGTAGATAAAGTAAGGGATGTTATAAAGGAGATATACAACCGTCCGAAACTTTGTGACAGAAGAATTTTTATTATAGATGAAGCCCATCTTATGAATGATGCAAGTCAGAATGCGCTTCTTAAGGTAATAGAAAATCCACCTGAGTATGCCATATTCATTCTTCTTACCGAAAACAAAAACAAACTTTTGCAGACGGTAAGATCCCGTAGTATGATTATAAGGATACCCCCTCTTTCAAATGAGGAGATAGTCAGGATATCTGACAAAGAGAGCAGGATAGGGGTGCTTTATGCAAAGGGCAATCCGGGTAAGTATCTGTCCCTTCTTGATGACGAAGAATTCACTCTTATGAGAGAAGAATTTTTCAAAGAGATACCAAAACTCTTTTCAAACGACGAATACAGTATATTCAGTATTCTTGATTTCTTTGTTAAATACAAAGATAGAAAAGAAAGTGTGTTTGAACTTCTGATTTCGTTTTTTGAAGATATTATGAATAAAAAGAACAAAATTAATCTGGCACTTACCAACGGGGACAAAATCCCTCTTATAGAGAAAATCTGTGCCGGTATTACAAAAAAGACAAGCGTAAATCTTCTTTCTCTGACTCTTGATGCAGACAGAGAAACTGCCAAATACACATCGTATAATATAGCGATGCAGGCAATGCTTGTAAGATTGTGGGAGGAAATTCATGGTTGATGTAGTAGGAGTAAGATTTAAAAGTGTAGGTAAGATTTATTACTTCGACGGATGCGGTATAGATATAAAAAAAGGTGACAATGTTATTGTGGAAACATCAAGAGGTGTTGAATACGGTCATGTTGTAATACCTCAGAAATCCGTTTCTGATGAAGAAATAGTATCACCTTTGAAAAAGGTAATAAGAATTGCCACAAAGGAAGATGACAAAACTCTTGAAGAAAATAAACAGAAAGAAAAAGACGCATTCGTTGTGTGTACAGAAAAGATTGCAGCGCACCAACTTGAAATGAAACTTGTTGATGTTGAGTACACATTTGATCACAACAGAATTCTTTTCTATTTTACCGCAGAAGGAAGAGTAGATTTCAGAGAACTTGTAAGAGATCTTGCAAGTGTGTTTAAGACAAGAATAGAATTAAGACAGATAGGCGTGAGAGATGAGGCTAAGATGCTTGGAGGTATCGGCATCTGCGGAAGACCGCTTTGTTGTAATTCATATCTTGGTGAATTTGCTCCTGTAAAGTCGGAGGCCAAGCGGTCTTAGGA
>JAZSJF010000116.1:0-5020 GCA_045534195.1 Clostridia bacterium
GTTATGCTGATTTATTATTCTACAACAATCTCAAGCACATTGTTATATCCTTTGTGGTATGCATCCATAGTCTTTATTGCTTCTCCATTGGAAGTTACTTCCACATCATAGTCACCGTAGTAACCGTTGATTACAGCCTTACCGTCTTTGTCGGTATTAGCCACAGCATCCCTTGTCCACCATTTATTGTATACAAGGTCCTGATAAGCAAGTCCTGCAGGTTTGATATTCCACTCGGTATCATAAAATGTGCTTCTTGCATCAAAGTTTGAACCGTCCCAGAATCCCCAGAAGATAAAACCTTCCATATTCGGTTCAGCAAATGCGGCAATAAGAGAGTCTCTTGTGTATCCGCCCTGAAGGTTAAGATCTGTGATTGCATTTGAGAATTCTGTTACCTTAAGTTTTTTGTCACAGATTTCTCTTATTTTTGCATAAAGTTCTACTACATGCTCCATAGGAAACATATCATTATAATTATTTCTGTGTGTCTGCATACCGATACCGTCATAATCCACATTGTTGCTCTCAAAATATTCAAGATATTTCATAAATCTGTCTGTACCCTTGAATACTCTGTTTGAATTGTAATAAAGATCAGATGATGGGTCAAGGTCTCTTGCCTTTGCAAAAATATACGGATAGATTTCGTTTCCGTACACACCTGTATCTCTCAACCCTGTCTGCTCAACAATTTCATTTACTACATCCCAGTCACAAAGTTCTCCGTTAAATTCTTTGAGAATGGTTTCTGTCCATTTGTCAAGTTCTGCCATGACAAATTCTTTGTCACCTTTTTTCGCTGCTTCCTGAACGGCCATCGGCACCATTACATTACCTGCAGATGTCTTTCCGTCTACTTCCCACAGAATTGTGTGCCCTCTGTAGTACTTGATGCCCAAAGCCTTACTGTCCTCAAGATCGGTACGGGCTTGTTCTCTCAATGTTTCATTTTCCATATAAGGTGCCCATTTCATTGCCCCTTCGGAAACACCTGCATTGAAGTTTTCGGAAAGTTTATTCTTTGCGGTTTCATTTTTGAAATAAGCATTTCTCACACTTGTGCCAAACTGGAATTCGTGCTCAAACATATCAAGTTCAACCTGTGCATCAGGAATAACATTTCCTTCTTTGTCCTTTACTACAACAGTAAAGTCGCCTTTTCTTATTTCTTCAATTCTCTTGAAGGCATCTTCTCTCCACTGTGCGCCTTCATCTAAACAAGGCATTGATGAACCGTTATTTGAAAGAGAATCAAAATCCACCTTTCCTGTGCCGTAGTTTATAAGTTTGATATTCTTTATTTCCACTGTCTGAAGTCTTGTGCCTGCTCTGATACCAAAATTAACTGCTCCTGCAGTACCGGTAGCCGGAAGGTACAGTGTTTCCCACTCTCTTCCCGCATAAACCTCTGCAAAAATTGCCTTGGTATATTTGGCAGGTTCTTCAAGTTGAATAAGTACACTTCCAAGGTCGTTTTCATCTCCGCCCTGAGTACATCTCATATCAAAGGAAAGAAGCATAACATCATCTGCTTTGACTTCGCCTTTTACCTGATTTTTGCCTTTAATTATAAACTTACTGTTTTTATCAGGTACGGTTGTTGTGGTTGCAACAAGAACTCCATCTTTAACCTCTACTGTGCCATACTCACCTTCTCCAAGGATTTCGAGCCCTTCTGTATAAGTATTCTGGTCATACACAATTTCTCCAAGACTGTCATCAGGAATGCTTCCGCCCTGACCGAAATAGAGAATATCATCTATTTTGTTTGATTTTTCAAATTTTGTTGGAACAGGACGATGGAATTCCGAGATAAGCGGTGCAAGATTTCCCCTCTTTGTACCGTTATCTGTAATCGTAACTGTTCTTGTTGCATCATCCCAGTCAACCTTTGAACCAAATGCCTCTGATACAAATCTTACAGGAACCATAGTTCTTGAATTGATTATTTCTGCAGGAACATCAAGTGTCTTTTTATGTTCATCCACATAAGCTTCATTACTTCCGATTTTAAGCTTTACTACCACATCATCTCTTGTGGCGGTTACTCTCTTTGTGGAATCGGTATAGATAACCTCTGCACCAAGTGCTTCGGAAATACCTCTCAACGGAATAAGTGTTCTTCCGTCTTTTATTACAGGCATCTGATCAAGAGTAAGTTCCTTGCCGTTGACTGTGATTTTTATACTTTCATCTGCTGATGCATTTATCATACAAAATGATGATAATATCATACAGATACAAAGAATAAGTGATAAAATTCTTTTCATAATTATTTGTCCTTTCTGTTATCTGACTTCTTTTGATGATGTATATGACATAAGACTTCCGTTTCCGTCCCATACATAGGCTTTTATTGATGTGTCGGCTTTGTATTCAATTGGCAAAGACAGTTTTATCTCATCTACAGTAGAAATCTTTTCTGTCTGAGTTTTCACCGATATAAGTTTCTGTCCCTCATATACTGCCACAATTACTTTGGGGTTAAATTCACTGTAACCTTTGTTTTTGACTGTTATATCTGCTGTGGTATTTGTTTCGGATTTATTTAAAACTGCTGACACAATCTCCACATCAGGAAGACTTGCTCTGAATGGGAAAGCAGGAATATCTGTATCATTTGTAAGATTTCCTCCGAGGGTACCATTGGATTCTGTTGCTACAAATGAGTATCTTACTTCAATGGCATCTACCATATCAATAACCACTGTATTGCCTTCTATCCTTGCAGATACATTTTCAAAATTCACTCCGTCCTTTGACGCTTTGAAGCCTTTAAGTTCTGTTTCTCCGTTTGCAATTTTGAGCCCTTTGCCTGTATGTGAGAAATGAAGAACAGGCTTTTTGTCCTTATATTTCATATACATATATTCAGGACCTGAATACTCATACTCCTCACCATAGAGGATATTATCAAGTGAATAGAACACCCTGTCACCTACAGGTCTCTTGGTCATAGGATGTATTTCTTCCTCATCGGCATACCCCTTCGGTCCTTCGTTTGCAGTAGAAACTACCGCAACATTGTCCATTCTCTTATGTGTATCAAGAAATACCTGATTTATGTCCTTATGATCCTTCTTTGAATAAGGAGCAAGTTGTACAACTACAAAAGGCATATCAGGGCTATTGAATTTTTGTCTGTAGTCATTTATAAGGTCATAAATCTGATATGCATAAAGTTCACTTCTTGTAGCATTTGCCTCTCCCTGATACCATACCGCACTGCTTATGGCATATGGTATAAAAGGATAAATCATCTGATTGTAAAGTCCCGACGGAACCTGTACCCACCAGTCATCATTTTTGTCTTTCTTTGTATTGTACAAATCTATTGTTACTTTGTACTTATCTCTTGTTGTGAAGAGATTATAATCCATAAATGTTTCTATAAGACTGGAACCGCTGTTGCATCCGAGAAGCCCTATTGTCACATCATATTTCTTTGCCAGTTGATAAGCGGCAATATATCCTACGGCTTCATAGTTTAGAACAGTATTCTCATCAGATTTAACCCATTTACCGTTTATGGTATCATTCATCTTTGTATATGAACCCACCCTGTCCTGACCGAATCTTCTTATATCATAAGATGCAGCATCTTTGATAATATCATCACAACCATGTGCCTTTCTCATCTGAAACGCCATATTTGACTGTCCCATAAGAAGAATAACATCACCTATTGCTACTTCCTTGAAAGTGAGAGTTTCTACAGAATCTTTAACTGTCATTGTAAGACCTGTGGTCTTTGCAAATGCGGGAAGTTCTGTTCTCCATTCGCCATTTGAAACTGTGGTTGTGACAGTTTTGTCTCCCAGTGTTACCGTAACATTTCCGCCCTCATCGGAACTGTGTCCCCATACGGGAATAGGCTTTCCCCTCTGCAAAACCATTCCGTCAGAGAATATTCCCACCATTTTCAGTCTGTTGTCGGGAAGTTTGCCGCTGTTATATACACAAAAATCCTTAAATTCTATAGTCTGTACATAAAATCCTAATCTTACTGCAAAGTTTGATGCCGCTTCCTTGGCATTATATGTAAAAGTGTATGTCTGCCACTCAGATGAGATTTCAAACTTCTCAAAAAGACATTTGGTGTACACCGCAGGTACTTCCTGTTGCACCTGGATAGCACCTTTTCCGTTTTCTCCTCCTGATGTGAGTCTTGCGGTGAATGAAAGAGTCATCACATCATCGTCTGCGCATTTACCTTTCATAAAATTATCCATTCTGGCAATAGATGCGGCATTTGATGTTGTAACGCCATCCACCTTCACAGTGAAACTTCCGTCACTGTTTACAGCAGTACTTCCTCCCTGCCCGAAGACAAAATTTGCTTTCTTGAAATCATCAAAAGAAAGAACTTTGTCTCCTTTTATGACATCGGCAGATAATACATTTACATTAATAAGTGAAAAAATCAAAATAAATACTAAAAACCATGAACAAAATTTTTTCATTTTGACATTCCTCCGTAAATTATTTACATACTTATCTTATCATACAATAAGTTCTTATTTAAGATGTTTTTAAAAACAGTTCTTCCATTTTTGTGACATTATCTTTTTATCACAAAAAAGTAACACACAACGGTCTGTCTGTATTTATTTCATTTACAAGACATATTTTATCGTCTGTTTCTTTAAGCACAGTCACTGTGTTACTCAGTTCATTTGTGCATATAATATAGTCATCGCAAAAGATAAAATCCCTGGGAAAATCTCCATATACGGGATATTCTTCCATAAGTTCAAGATTTTTTCCGTCAAAAGAAATTTTTGAGATTGTGTTGTTTCCTCTGTTTGATACATACACATATCCCTTGTTGTATCTGATGGCTGCAGAGGTTGAGGACAGATTTTCATTCTTTAATCCGCATATTGTATCTACACATTCAAAGTGTCCGTCATTATACTTAAATGCAGTAACAGTAGACATAATTTCATTTGCAGAAAAAGCATATTTTCCGTCATCGGAAAATTCAATATGTCTTACGCCGTGTCCCTTTGGTACA
>JAZSJF010000179.1:0-5736 GCA_045534195.1 Clostridia bacterium
ATATAAAAAAGTGCCCAAGAGCACATCAACCCCCTGACCCCCAGTCTTGGGGGTAAATCGGTTCACTTTTTTGCGTGAAGCAAATTTCCGCCGAGGACCGCGGAAATTCCTATCACATAAAAAACGGATGAACATCTGATGTTCATCCATTTTTATGTTAATTCTGTTTTCTTACTATTTTGTATTCGTCGTATATATGAAAAAACGGACACTGTGAATGTGGGCTTGATAAAAATCTCATCATATCATCCTCGTCCATATTCATATTGCACATATACTGATCTTCTTCATCGTCATAGTAGTAATAGGCACATATATCACACTGAGAAACTTTATCTGCCATAATATGCCTCCTACTTCAATGAGAAAAATTCTACTGTTTCATTTGCAGGTCCGATAAAGAAACCAAGTCTTACAGGGTAATCTCCGCCAAGATTTGCATCCTTTGGTTCAATTGTGATTTTGTAACCTTCATTTCTTACCTTGTCAATCATAGCATCCACATCATCTGTAAGGATAGCAAAGTGGTTTCTTGAACCGCCAATATCAGAACCATCGGAATTGCCAACGATTTCAAGGATAGTGTTTCCAAGATCAAGCATACAGCAGTTTCCCCATGTACGAAGCATCTTCATTCCCAAAACATCCCTGTAGAATGTCATTGTCTTTTCGTACTCATCTTCTCTAATTTTAAGAGCAATATGGTGAAGTCCTAAAATATTTGCCATATTTAATACCTCCATTACTTATACGGATAGAAAAAACTGTTCATAATGCACAACCCGAAACCGAACTGATGTGAGGTTTTCCCGAAGGCGTACGTGTGTACGTCGAGAGGTGAGGCTTGTGCATAACAAAAAGGCACAAAAAGCAGAAAAATCTCATTTTATGAGATTTTTCCACCATATATAAAATTTTAAAAATTCTGAAATTTACAGATATCGGTTTATATCTTTACTTGCCTTTTTGTGATATGGGCTGTTTTTACATCCGCAATTACTTTCTTTCAATAAGATGGAACCCAAATCCGCCTATTGTTTCCTTTGCATAAACAAACTTCATTGAACCGTCAGTGTTGTATGTAGCAGTAGCCATATCAAACTCAATACCTCTCTTTTCGAGATGATATACTGCTCTGTCAACTGTGTTTGTAAGAATAGCAATATGACCGTTTGTACCTTTGCCGAAGGATGCAGATTTCATCACTTCAAATTCTGAACCTACAAAAAGACTCTTGTCTGTATCTCTTTCCATCGGAAGTCCCATAAAGTTGGAGATAAGTGCGCCAACCTTCTTTGCTTCTTCGTCACCTTCGCAGTTTACACCGATATGACCGATAGAAAGACCAAGCATTGTGTTTACAGACTGTTTGCAGAGTTCTGTAATCTTATCCCACTCTTCATTGTTGATGAAGTCTTCTTTAACCATAAAACTTCCGCCGCAAGCGAGGATTTTTTTGTTTTTGATATAACTTACAAGATTTGTAAGGTCGATTCCGCCTGTTGGCATAAATTTAAGACTTGAATAAGGTGCTGAAAGCGCCTTGATTTTTGGAAGTCCGCCACTCTGTTCTGCAGGGAAGAATTTAACCACATCAAGACCAAGTTCAAGTGCCTGTTCGATTTCTGACGGAGATGTGATACCCGGTGTTACAAGAATACCGTTATCCACACACCATTTAACAACTTTAGGATTAAATCCGGGGCTTACGATAAACTTAGCACCTGCATTTTTTACCTTTTCTGCCTGTTCGATTGTAAGAACTGTACCTGCACCAACAAGCATTTCAGGGCATTCCTTTGCCACTCTTCTGATAGACTCTTCTGCAGCATCTGTTCTGAATGTGATTTCTGCTACAGGAAGTCCGCCGGCAATAAGGGCTTTTGCCAATGGAACTGCCTTTTCTACATCATTGATTTTGATAACCGGAACAATACCTATTTTTTCTATTTCTTTTGCGTAATTCATTATTCACATATCCTCTCTTATAAAGTAACGCCGTCTTTGAAGATAGAGATTTCTTCATAGCCGTTTTCTTCATTTTTGCTAAGTCTGCCGTTTGCAACTTCCACACAGTAATCAAAGAGTTCCTGAGTAAGGTCTTTGCCCTCTAAGATTTCGCCTGCATCAAAATCAATCCAACCGGATTTTCTCTTGGCAAGGTCTGAGTTTGTGGAAATTTTGATTGTAGGAACACAAGAACCTACCGGTGTACCTCTGCCCGTTGTAAAGAGTATCATATGTACTCCCGAAGCCATAAGATTTGTTATTGCAACAATGTCATTTCCGGGACCGTTGAGAAGGTTAAGGCCGTTCTTTGAAAGAATGTCGCCGTAGTCAAGTACATCAACAACTTCACTCTTACCGCCTTTCTGCACACAACCGAGAGATTTTTCTTCAAGAGTTGTGATACCGCCGGCTTTGTTTCCCGGTGAAGGATTTTCATAAACCACCTGATTGTGTCTTATGAAATATTCTTTGAAGTTATTTATAAGTTTTACGGATTTATCAAAGATTTCTTCATTGATACATCTTTCCATAAGAAGATGCTCTGCACCAAACATCTCAGGAACTTCTGTAAGAACTGTACTTCCGCCGTAGGAAATAAGTTTGTCTGAGAATCTGCCTACAAGAGGATTTCCTGTGATACCGCTGTATCCGTCAGAACCGCCGCATTTAAGACCTACTCTGAGTTTCGAAATGTGTACAGGCTGTCTTTCGAACTTACTTGCATATTCTTTAAGTTCTTCGATAACCTTAACTGCATCTTCAATATCATCATCGTGATCCTGACAGTTGAAGAACTTCACTCTGTCGGGATTTACTTCGCCAAGTACTTCCTTGAACACTTCGATGTTGTTGTTTTCACAGCCAAGACCGAGAACAAGTACGCCACCTGCATTAGGATGATTTACCATACCTTTGAGAATAGTCTGTGTGATTTTTTGGTCATCACCCAACTGTGAACATCCGAAAGGATGTGGGAATGCTTTTGCACCTGTAAGTTTTGCAAGACGCTCTGCAACCTTATTTACACAACCAACGGTATTTACAATCCAGATATCATTTCTGATACCTACATCACCGTTTTCTCTCACATAACCCATAAAGCAGTAATTTGTATCTACCTTTTCGATAGGTTCAAAGTTTGGCTTATAGGTATATTCTATAATATCTGAGAGATTTGTTTTTGTATTATGTGTGTGTACATGGTCACCTGCTTTGATATCCTCGGTTGCGTGTCCGATAGGGAAACCGTATTTAATAATGTTTTCACCTTTTTTGATATCGCAGATTGCGCTTTTGTGTCCTGTGGAAAGATTAACTTCCACATTATCCAACGGATTAATCTTCATAGTATTTTGCCACCTCGTCATAGAGATATGTAAGGTCTTCGCCCCAGAATTCTACCTTTGCAAGGATATCCTTGAGAGAAGCTTCTTTCATAAACGCCATTACATCCTTGTCATCATTTGGTTCGCCTACCTTGTAGAACTTGATAAGGTTTGCAAATGATTCAAGAAGTGTTTCAGGCATTTTGTTGTAACGCTTGATGTACTCTGTGATTGAAGGAAGTACTCTTACCTTGAATTTACTTACAGAGTTGAGAGAAATATCCTTGATGAAGTGCTTGATATAAGGATTTTCAAATCTTGTAAGAACATTGTTTGCATAATCAATAAGTTCTTCCTTTGGAAGATCAAGTGTAGGAATGATTTCTTCAAATACACATTTATCTACAAACTTTCTGATTTCAGGGTTTGTAACACATTCTCTTACAGTTGTAAAGCCTCTGAGCATACAGTAAGGAACCATAGATGTATGAGCACCGTTGAGGATTCTTACTTTTCTTGTTCTGTACATACTCATATCTTCTGTCCAGATAACATTAAGACCGATTTCTGTGAAAGGAAGTTCCTTTGTGAAATCCTTTGGTGATTCGATAACCCAGAGATGGAAGTATTCTGATGTATTTACCATATTGTCTTCATATCCCAGTTCAAGGTCTTCGCCCTTAGGATATCCTGTATTGATTCTGTCAACCAATGTTGAACAGAAATAGTTCTTTTCTTCAACAAACTTGATGAAGTCATCACCAAGATTCCAGTCGGAAGCATACTGAAGAACGATTTTCTTAAGGTTGTCACCGTTCTTTTCGATAAGTTCGCAAGGAAGGAAGATAAATCCGTCAAGTCCTGCCTTGAATCTTTCATACAGAAGAACTGTTACTTTTGCAGGGAATGACTTAGGAGGTGTATCCTCAAGTCTGTCTTCCTTAACATATGTAATACCCGATTCTGTTGTGTTTGATACAACCACTCTGAAGTCAGGATTCTTTGCAAGGTCAAGAAATGCCTGATAATCTTCATACGGTTTTACACAACGGGAGATAGAATCTACGATTGTCTTTTCTACACCTTCAACACCTCTGATTACATGAGTGTAATTGCAATCCTGGGCTGAAAGCATATCGCACATACCATTTTCAATAGGCTGTACCACAACAATGTTTCCGTTGTACTTTCCACTGTCATTAAGTTTCTGAATCATCCAGTCTACAAAGCCTCTTAAGAAACCGCCTTCGCCAAACTGAATAATTGTTTCAGGTCTGATGGTTTTTTTGATATTCATTGTTATTCCTCCTATATAAATTCATAGTTGTCCATTATGAGGAGATTATATCACAAATATCCACAAAATGCAATAATTATCATATTTTTAACAAAGTTTGATATGAAGGGGTTTTCCAACAAAAAACAACCCCATCAGATATATTTCCGTTAGGGTTGTTTCTGTATACATATAATTATTCTACTGTGATTTCAAGCACATTTTCATATCCTTTGTGATATGCCGCCATAACAGTCTTTGTCTTGCCGTTGGCATTTACTGTGATATCATAATCACCGTAGAAGCCTCTGATGGTTGCTTTGCCCTGTGCATCTGTTGTTGCTTTGGCATCTTTGGTCCACCATTTGTTATATACAAGGTCAACATACTGTATGCCTGAAAGTTTCAGGTTCCATTCTTTGTCATAGAATGGTGAATATGCAGCGAAGTTTGCACCATCCCAGAATCCCCAGTATACAAATCCTGTCATATCATCTTCTGCAAATGAAGCGATAAGAGCATCTCTTGTGAAGTTTGCCTGAAGTGCCTGGTCTGCGATAGAGCAGGAGTATTCAGTAACTTTGAGTTTTTTGTCGCCGTATTTTTCCATAAGTTCATATTTTTCTATAAGTGCAGGAATTTCAGGAAGGTTTCCGTCATAGTGTGACTGGAAGCCGATACCGTCGAAGTCTGCTCCTGTAGCGATAAATTCTTCAAGTACGCCAAGCCATCTGTCATCAAACTGTGCAAAATCGTTGTAATAAAGGTCTGTACCCGGCTTTGTATACTGTCTTGCCCATGCAAACTGGTTTTTCCAGGTATCTACACCGTGTTTGTCAACAAACATTCTGTTTGTAACGATTTCGTTGATAACATCCCATTCAACAAAGTCATTGTAGAAGTCTGTGCAGATTTCCTTGATGTGTTTTTCACAGAGTTCAAGATATTTTGCTTTATTTGTGAGCACTTCTTCAGATTCCATATATTGAGGTGTTAGGTATGTTTTGCCGTTTGAACCAAGCATACTTTCCCAAAATAGTGTGTGACCTCTCACATATTTACATCCTGCAGGCTTTGCTCCTTCAACCTGTTTTCTTGCTTCTTCAGCGTCATCTTCGTAAGGAG
>JAZSJF010000012.1:0-3959 GCA_045534195.1 Clostridia bacterium
ACAGAGGCTGTTTCGGCGGCTGTGCCTTTTGCGCCATAGCCTTTCATCAGGGCAGAAACGTAGTATCCCGAAGCAAAGAATCGGTGCTTGAGGAAGCAAAGCTTCTCACAACGCTCCCCGGCTTTAAAGGATATATACACGATGTGGGCGGACCTACCGCAAACTTTGACGGTCCCGCCTGCGATAAACAAGGGAAAAACGGCGCATGCAAAAACAAACAATGCCTGTTCCCTTCCCCCTGCAAAAACTTAAAAGTATCTCACAAAAACTATCTGGCACTTCTTAGGAAACTCCGACAGTTACCAAATGTCAAAAAAGTCTTTATCCGCTCAGGTATAAGATATGATTATCTGATTCATGACAAAAACGATGAGTTTTTCAGAGAACTTTGCGAACATCATGTAAGCGGACAACTGAAAGTTGCTCCCGAACACATATCAGACAATGTACTTTCAAAAATGGGCAAACCGGGTAAGGCGGTTTATGACAGATTTTCAAAGAAGTTTTATTCAATCTGTGATAAAATCGGCAAAGAACAGTATCTTGTTCCATACCTTATGTCAAGCCATCCCGGAAGTACAATACACGATGCGATAGAACTTGCTCTCTATATAAAAAGAAACAATCTGCATCCCGAACAGGTACAGGACTTCTATCCTACACCTTTCACAATATCCACAAGTATGTTTTATACAGGGCTTGACCCCTTTACATTAAAAGAGGTATATGTGCCCAAAGATCCGGAAGAAAAAAGAATGCAGAGAGCATTGTTGCAGTTTAACAAAAAAGAAAATTATCCTCTGGTGCTTAAGGCTCTAAAAAAAGCAAACAGAGAAGACCTTATAGGATTTTCTCCCGATTGTCTTATAAGACCTACTGTATCAGATAAAGGATTCAAAGTAAATAACCCAACTTCCACAAAGAAAAAATCTACACAATCAGCCAAAGGAGGAAATAAAAATGGCAAAAATACTGGACGGAAAAATGGTATCTCAAAGAATAAAGGATCAACTCAAAGAAGAAACCGCAAAAATTAAAGAACAGGGTATCATCCCCGGTCTTGCGGTTATAATAGTAGGAAACAATCCTGCATCAAGATCATATGTAAATTCAAAGAAGAAAGCCTGCGAACAGATAGGATATTATTCAAGAGAATATGCATTGCCTGAAGAAACAACTGAAGAAGAACTGAAAAAACTTGTAGAGGAATTAAATCACGATGATCAGATACACGGAATTCTTGTACAACTTCCTCTACCTGAGCATATCAACGAAGAAATGGTTATAAATACAATTCTTCCCGAAAAGGATGTAGACGCTTTTCACCCTGCAAATGTAGGTAAGATTATGATAGGAAACTTTGATTTCCTTCCATGTACACCTGCAGGAATAATGGAACTTATCAAAGAAAGTGAAATCGACCTTGAAGGTAAGCACTGTGTAATCATCGGAAGATCAAATATCGTAGGAAAACCTATGAGTATGCTTCTTCTCCACAAAAATGCAACAGTCACAATATGTCATTCAAAGACCAGAAACCTCAAAGAAGTGTGTAAAGAGGCAGATGTGCTTGTTGTAGCAGTAGGCAGACCTGAAATGGTGGATGCTTCTTATATAAAAGAAAGTGCAGTAGTAATCGATGTAGGCATCAACCGTCTGGATGACGGAAGACTTGTGGGTGATGTGGACTTTGAATCTGCAGAAAAAATCGCAGGTGCTATCACTCCCGTTCCCGGCGGTGTAGGACCTATGACAATTGCAACACTTATGAAAAACACCCTCACTGCAGCACTCAAAAAATAATCATCTTTGTTGACTGAAAACAATATACCAAGGAGAATATGATGAAAAAATTTGTTACCCTCACATTATCAATGGCATTGATGATATTATGTGTTATTTCTGCTTATGCAGATGACTGCTTTGAAATCAATCCCGCAACAAATATATCCGTACCATTGGGCGGATTTTCGGATGTTGCAGAAATAACAGAAATAAAAGATGACCATATAACCCTTGACGAAGCGGTTTCTCAGGAGAGTTTTGAAGAATTCTTCTATGATGCACTCTCCGAACAGAAATCATCTGTCAATATTTACTCATACAAAATACCTTCAAGTCAGATTTCAGATAAGTATATAGAGTTTGCCTTTTCTCATCCGGAGTTGTTTCTGGTAGATAACGGCTTCAGGTATTCTGTATCAGGTCAGTATGTTTATGAGATTTTTCCTTATTATTATGTGGCTAAGAGCGAAAGAGAACATTTTGCATCTGTTATGGAAAACAAACTTAATGAGTACGCTCAACTTGTGAAAGATGAAAATGATGAACTAAAAAAATATCTTCTTATCCATTCAAAAATGATAAGAGAATCTCATTATGATTATTCCTATCAGTCAAATCCTATGGCTCATACTGTATACAGTTTCTTTGTAAACGGTGCTACCACCTGTCAGGGATACTCCAATGCATTGAAACTTATCGGTGACAAAGTGGGACTGGAAGTTTCATACTGTTTCAACAGAAATTCAAGCGTAGGTCACATCTGGAATTATATAAAGATAAACGGCAAATGGTATCACACCGATGTTACCTGGGATGATTACAGTCAGCCATTATCTGATGAAATATACAACAACGAAAATGACCAGGGAGCAGTGCATCTGTATTTCCTTGGTTCAGAAAGTTATTTTTCACAAAACAGACACGGAAATATTTATGAATTCAAAACTTTTGAGGGAACAAAAAAAGAATGTAATGACACCACATACGAAAGTAATAAATGGGCGTTTAATCTGAATACCGACGGTGTGCCTTATCTTACGGATTTTGACTGTGATTCTGACAATCTTTACTTCGACCTTGTGGGGGCAACAGATGAAAATTCCAATCCTCTGAAATTTGTGACAAATAACCTTTACGGAAATGATGCATATATTTCATTGCCCGAAATTTCAGAATCCAAAGCAAAATATTACTGGTTTTCAAAAGTAAATCTTCCTGCATCAAAAATCAGACTGGTGTATAAAAATGATACACATATAAACGCTGTTAAATTTTATGATATTTCAACAAAAGATAGTTTTACCCTTTCTTCGGTACAGGTTCCACTGGACGAAGAAGCATTTGCAAAAAGCAACAGTCTGACAATGTATAACTGGGCAGGACTTAAACCTCTGGCGGAGGGGAATACTTTGGTGACTTCGGAATAATCTTCTAAAAACTAAAAATATTATTATAAAGGAAATATTACGGATTTGGCGTAATGTTTCCTTTTTTATTTGTATATAATATATATGGTGATGATTTTTAAAAACAAATTTGGGATGTCGGGGACGCCATCCCCTACAATGTTCAAAATGACGGCGGGATAGGGCGGTTTTAATACTATACCACAAGGGACTGTCCCCATTGGTATAGTTTCGATTACATAATTGATAGATTTTTGTAGGGACAGATGCCCACATCTGTCCGTTTTGGAGCAATCCCTCGCGGTACGATGAAGGCATCGTACCCTACTATTTTCTAAATCTTCAAGAGTTTCGTCATATTGAGCGGGTATAGGAAAAATGCTTCACAATTGCCGACCGATATATAATCAAAAGAAACCCGAATCGTTTTCAATTCGGGTTTCTTTCATTAGAAGAATTATTTTTTTATTTTTCCCTTGCCATTTTGCGGTATGGGGAATTTTCATTGAAAGAAATAGGAAAAACGCTTTGGAACGGACAAACAGAGCCGAAGTTGTATAATGAGAATCCAAAAAGGGTGCTTTGCGCCATATGATATTGTTTCGCCAAAGATAGGAAAATTTATTCCGATTGGACAAACTGAACCGAAGGCGTATGTGATACGCCGAGAGTGTAAGTTTGTTCAAAGCAAAAGTGCATAAAATAAACGGAACCCGAATATGTAACAAATTTGGGTTCCTACATTAGAAGAATTTATAATATTTTCCC
>JAZSJF010000092.1:0-4840 GCA_045534195.1 Clostridia bacterium
AAGAAGAAATCACAAAATGTCCTAAGTGCGGCGGCAGTGTGAAACAGGATCCTGATGTACTCGATACATGGTTCTCATCAGCACTCTGGCCTTTCTCAACACTTGGCTGGCCTGAAAAGACAAAAGAACTTGATTATTTCTATCCTACAAGTGTACTCGTTACCGGATATGATATTATATTCTTCTGGGTGGCAAGAATGATATTCTCTGCTTGTGAACACACAGGCAAACCACCGTTTGAACATGTATTTATCCACGGTATTGTCCGTGACAGCCAGGGCAGAAAGATGAGTAAATCTCTTGGCAACGGTATTGATCCTCTGGAAGTTATCAAAGAATACGGTGCAGATGCTCTGAGATTTACACTTGCTACCGGTAATGCTCCCGGAAATGATATGAGATATTATTCCGAGAGAGTAGAAGCAAGCAGAAACTTTGCAAACAAAATCTGGAATGCATCAAGATTCCTTCTTATGAATCTCAGTATCAATGAAGTTTCACTTCCTGACAAGAGTAAATTAAAACTTGAAGATAAGTGGATTCTCAGTAAATATAATGACCTTGTAAAAGAGGTTACAAATAATCTGGATAAATTTGAACTTGGTGTTGCAGTTGCAAAACTTTATGACTTTATCTGGGATAATTACTGTGACTGGTATATCGAACTGGTTAAACCTCGTCTTTATGAAAAAGAAGGTGAAAGTTTTGAAACAGCACAGAGTGTACTTGCATATGTACTTATGAATACTCTCAAACTTCTTCATCCGTTTATGCCGTTTATCACTGAGGAAATCTTTACTTGTCTTCCAACCGGTGAAGAAAGTATCATGATTTCAAAATGGCCTGAATATTCTGAAGAACTTTCATTCTCAGATGATGAAAAACAGATGGAAAAGGTAATGGAAGCAATCAAGAGTATCAGAAACTTAAGAACACAGATGAATGTTGTTCCGTCAAAGAAGGCTAAACTCTTTATTGTGACAGATACTCCTGAAGTGTTTGAAGGTGCACAGATATTCTTCGAAAAACTTGCTTCAAGTTCAGAAGTTGTTATTACAGATTCTGAGGACGGTATCAAGGATAATGCGCTTACTTGTGTTGTAGAGTCAGCCAAACTCTTTATGCCGCTGGAAGAACTTGTTGACCTTAATGCCGAAAAAGAAAGACTCGAAAAAGAAAAAGAACATCTTCTTGCAGAAATCAAGCGTGTGGAAGGCAAACTTTCCAATGCAGGTTTTGTTGCTAAAGCACCGCAGAAGGTAGTTGAAGAAGAAAAGGCTAAAGGTGAAAAGTACAGAGAAATGCTTTCAAAAGTGGAAGAAAGTCTCAAAAACCTTTAATATTATAAAATTTTTGGGGTGTAAATTTCATTTTACACCCCATACTATTTTTGGGGAGATATGGTAAATATGACATATCAGCAATCGATTGACTATATACATTCACTTTCAAAATTTGCAGAGAAAAAAGGTCACGACAATATAAATAAAATTCTTGAAAGACTTGGCAATCCCCAGGATAAACTTAAATTTATCCATATTGCCGGAACAAACGGCAAAGGTTCGGTTGCCGCATTTGTATCTTCCATACTCATAGAGCAGGGGTTAAGGGTAGGTACATTCATATCGCCTTTTATAGAGCGGTTCAACGAAAGAATACAGATTAACAAAAAACCCATAGATGATAATGTGCTTATTTCATATACACAACAGATAAAAGAAATATGCGATGATTTGCCTGATACCAATCCTCTTGAGTTTGAGGTCATAACATCAATGGGATTTCAGTATTTTAAAGATGAAAAGTGTGATGTGGTTGTTCTTGAAACGGGGCTTGGAGGAAGGCTTGATTCTACAAATGTGATAAAGAATCCAAGTGTGGAAGTGATTTGTCAGATAGGACTTGATCACACAGAGATACTGGGAGATACAATAGAAAAAATTGCTTTTGAAAAAGCAGGAATAATAAAACCCCGATCAAAAGTGGTGTTCTATCCCGATAATCCCATTCAGGCTTATGATGTGATAAAAAAAGTATGTGAAGAAAAAAACTGTCAACTAATTATCCCCGATACGGACAGACTTTTTATTTCGGATACAACCCTTTCGGGAAGTAATGTCACATACAATGGAGAGGATTTGCATATTCCTCTTGCAGGGAAACATCAGGTTCTTAACGGAATCTGCGCTGTTGAAACTGTCAGGGCTTTTTCGGATGACATATCGTATGATGTGATTGCAAAAGGGATTTCTCAGACTAAGTGGCCATGCCGATTTGAGGTGATGGGCAGTAACAATAATATTATTCTTGACGGTGCACACAATTATCCGGGAATACTCAGTCTGAAAAATACCATTTGTGATGTTATAAAGGATAAAAAACTCATATTTGTTACGGGTATGCTCAATGATAAAGAATACAAAAAATCCTATGATGAAATTCTTCCGTTGTGTGATAAGTTGATTGTGACAAGTGTGCCGAGTTTGCGCCAGAAAAATACCGAAGAGATTTTTTCTTATGCAAAAGGGATAAAAAGTAATGCAGAGTATATCGAAGAAAATTTTGAAGCCGTAAGAAAAGCCGTAAGTTTAATGGATGATGACAGCGTTTTGTGTGTATTCGGTTCTCTTTATCTTGTTGGAAATTTAAGAGGTTTTGTCGATAAAATGTAGTTTGTGCTACATTCGACAAAACCTCTTTTTTTATCTTAAAGGAGTTTTTGAAATTGTCTTGAACAATAGTTATATAACAATTGTACGGAGGGGATATTTTGATTATCAGCACAAGGGTAAAAAAGGGAATTCTTTTTGTAAAAATGACCGGAGAACTCGATCATCATACTGCAGGACCTATAAGGGACAGTGTGGACAAGATTATTATGAAAGGATGTGTCAATCATATTTTGTTTGATTTGTCGTCATTGTCTATGATGGACAGTTCAGGTATCGGAATGATTATCGGCAGATACAAAATTGTGTCATCTGACGGCGGTAAAGTAAGCATATTTGCAAAAAGCAAAAACATACTCAAACTGATAAAAATGTCAGGTATAGAAAAAATCACACCTGTATATGAAGAAATAGAAAAAGCGGAAGATTATCTTAATGCATAGAAAGGATAGGGTACATATTATGAAAGAAAATGCAATGAAACTGGAATTTGCGGCAAAATCAGAAAACGAGGCATTTGCAAGAAGTGTTGTATCTGCATTTGCACTGAATCTTGATCCTACAATAGAAGAAATGGCAGATATCAAAACATCTGTATCAGAAGCAGTGACAAATTCCATTATTCACGGATATGAAGGAATGGATGGAAAAGTCTTTGTAGAATGTATAATTTCGGGCAGGGAAATAAAAATCGTTGTGAAAGACAACGGAAAAGGAATAAAAAATGTAAAGGAAGCAATGCAACCTATGTTTACCACCAATACTGATAACGAAAGATCGGGAATGGGCTTTACGGTGATGCAGACTTTTATGGATAAGGTGAAGGTGGAATCAATTGTTGATGTAGGAACAAAAGTAACTATGTCAAAGACTATAGGGGCTTCAGCATTGTAAAATGAATGATATAAAAGAACTTTTGAATCTTGCATCAAAAGGAGATAAGGATGCAAGAAATATGATAGTCAACGAAAATTTAAACCTTATAAGAAGTGTTGCAAAGAAATTCTTAAACAGAGGATATGACTTTGACGAATTGTTTCAGGTAGGGTGTATCGGACTGATAAAGGCAGTCGATAAGTTTGACCGGGAATACAATGTGAAATTTTCCACATATGCAGTTCCTCTTATTATGGGAGAAATCCAACGCTTCATAAGAGATGACAACCCTGTGCATATATCCAGAAGTCTGAAGGAATTATCCATAAGATGTCTGAGAGAAAAAGAAAGAATAGAAAATGATTTCAACAGGGAGGCGAAAGTGTGGGAGATTGCCAATGCCTGCAATGTGTCGGTATATGATGTTTCCGAAGCGCTTAATGCCTCCTGTCCTCCCGAATCTATCTACAGAGAGATTGCCGGTGATGAGGGCAAATCTGTTATGATTTTGGACAGAATTGCTGATGAAGGACAAAGTGATATGTTTTCGGGAATTATGATAGAAGAGGCAATAAAAAAACTTATGCCCAGAGAAAAAAGCATCATCCGTATGCGCTTTGCCGAGGACAAAACCCAGGCGGAAATTTCTGATATATTGGGTATTTCTCAGGTGCAGGTTTCAAGACTTCTCAAAAAGACACTCCTTGAAATGAGAAAGAACATCGAATAGATACAAGTAATTTTTTATTTGTATTGCATTTTAAATCATTTTTGTGATATAATGAATTTGCGACATGAAAAGTTAATATATGGCTAAAACTATTGTTGGTATTGAAAAATACCGGCTTTGTTTTCGTGGTTTTAGTCATTGAAAACTTTTCATGTCGCAGTGAAGGCCGGTGTTTTAGCGCATCGGTATCGGTGCGCTTTTTTAATTGGCTTAATACTGACACAGAGGAGAAATAAAATGAAATACGATGAAAATGATATTTCCATATCTACCGAAGAACAGATTGCAGTTTTCAGAAAATGGCTCAGGAGACTTGCGATGCAGATGTTTGACAATACGCCGTTTGATGATGAATATCAGAAAATTGTTGTTAGTTGCAATGATTGCAAAAAAGCCCTTGAGAAAAATCTTACCGATGAAGGTAAAGCATTGTTTGATGAATATAATGAACTTATGAGAGAAAGACAAAGGTATCTTACTCCCATAATTTATGAAATGTTTGATATGTATGATTATAAATACAGAAATGTAGAAAAATTTGCAATAAATATAAATGAAGATATTT
>JAZSJF010000333.1:0-3782 GCA_045534195.1 Clostridia bacterium
TTGGCCTCCGACTTCGGCAAAGCATAACGGCGGAAACATAACACACCACCAGTTTTGTCCCCGGGATTTGCCGATTTCTACTCTTAAAGCATCATAATTACCCTTTGGGAGAGTAATGTTTCCATATGTTTTTCTTGGGAAAAATGTGTTTTCCAGTGATACTTTTACATTTTCGGATATTCCCTCATTTTTCAGGGTGTTTTGTGCAATGATTCTGATTTTTTCAAGTTTTTCAGATACATCTTTTTTTGCTTGTGATGCATTGTTATATTTGGATAATTCATTTCCCATTTCGCTTAATATATTGTCGCGTACTTTCAGTTTTATACTTTGGTCTGCATCTGAATCACTGTTTGCAATTATGTGCATTCTCAAAAGATTTTTGGACAGGGATTTTTCTGTATCGTAAAAATCTGTTACGATAAGTGAAATAAGTATTGTACACATTATAAAAACAAAAAATATTTTTTTCATTGCATACCTCCGAAGTTTGAGTATGCAATAATTATTTGCAAAAAATAAAAAATTATACTTTGTTTACTGTTTTTACTTTAAATGTATCACCCTATACGTCTTTGAAGTATTCGTATGCTTTGTTTAAATCTTCTTCGTTTTCAAAAAGTCCAAAAACAGTAGGTCCGCTTCCCGACATCATAGAGAAGGTTGCATTATAAGAATACATTTTTTGCTTTATTCGGGAGATTTCTTTATACTCATTTTCGGTAACTGTTTCGAGAAGATTTCCCGAACATTCTTTAAGACCTGATAAGTTACCGAATTTTAGCATTTCTATAACTTTATCTGTGTCAGGATGTGTGTTGATTTCATTTAATTTAAGATTTTTGTATACCCATGGTGTGGAAACATCTATTGGCGGTTTTACCAGAAGAATTTTGTCAAAGTCAAAACTGTCAGTTGGTGTAAGTATATCACCGATACCCTGACATAGATATGTTCCCCCTTCCAGACAATAGGGAATATCTGCTCCGATTCCGGCACCGATTTCTTTCAGTTCATCCATTGTGTATCCCAGATTGTATATGCGGTTGATTTCTTTCATTACAACGGCGCCGTCACTGCTTCCGCCGGCAAGACCTGCTGCCATTGGAATATTTTTTTCTATGTGAATTTTAAATCCACCTGAAACACCCTTGTTGTCAAGGAGTTTCTTTGCACATTTATATACAATATTTCTCTCATCGCAGGGAACATTTTTGTTTGTGCAGGTGATAGATATTGTATCGGATTTTTCTACTGTTATAATATCAAAAAGAGAAACGGTCTGCATTATCATCTTTAAATTGTGATAGCCGTCGCTTCTTTTGTTCACTACATCAAGTGATAGATTAATTTTTGCATAAGCATTTTTGCTCATAATATTTCCCTGCCTCCTTTGTAAGAGTTTCCTTTGTATTAAGGGTTGGATTCTTTGTTACAAGTTCAAGAAGATATTTAAGGCATCTGCCGGTATCTTCGCCGGTAAAACCCATTTCAATAAGGTCTTTTCCGGTGATTTTGAGTTGAGAAACAGTGTATGGTTCACAGTTTGATTTTATTTCTTCAAAGAGTTTTTCGGTTTTTTGTATATCTGTATAAATCTTAAGTATATCAAAAGATAATAATATGGATTTTTCAGAATACTTTGCCATTGATTTTTTTATTGTATATTTATCAATTTCCTTTTGGTCATAGGAAAGATATTCACGGATAAATTCTGCAATACTCAGTATATCTCTTTTTTCCTTGTTTGAAAACTTAAGGGATGAAAGGACATTCTGCATCTTTTCTTTGCAGTCTGAATAAAGTTCACTCATAATATATGCAAATCTCACAATATTATTTTTCTCAAGGTTTTTCATATTGTGAACAGTTGTTTCGGTTATTTTTTTATAAAAATCAGTTTGAAATATAAAGTCAAATATATTGCTTTTTCTGAATATAAATATTTTTTCGGGAAAGTCAGAGGTGAATATTTTTATTATTTCTTCTCTTATTCTTTCTTTGCTTACATAAGTAATCAATTTTTCCTTTTTTAACAGTGCCGAAAGGGTAGAATCATTCACATCAAATCCCAGTTTTGAAGAAAATCTTATAAGACGAAGCATTCTTAATGCATCTTCATCAAATCTTTTTTCTGCATCTCCTACACATTTAAGAATTTTTCTTTCTATATCTCCCATTCCTCCGAAGAAATCTATAATTCCGCATTGCGGATTGAAGGCAAGAGCATTTACGGTAAAATCTCTTCTTGCAAGGTCATCCTCAATTTTTTTTGAAAAAGACACATTATCAGGACGGCGATGGTCAGTGTAGTTTCCGTCCTGTCTGAAAGTGGTGATTTCTATGTGAATATGGTTTATAACCACTGTCACTGTTCCGTGAGAGATACCTGTATCTATGGATTTGTCAAAGAGTGTGTGAATTTCATCCGGTGTTGCATTGGTTGTTATGTCATAGTCTGATACAGGATTATTCATAACACAATCTCTTACTGCGCCACCCACAACATAAGCATCAAATCCGTTGGACTCAAGTATATTCAGTGCAGTGGATATTTCATCGGGAAGATAAACGGTTTTTGTATTCATTTACAATAAACTCTCCAAGATTTCGCCCTGCATTTTTTGGTGCAGAGGTTTTTATCATATTTAAAATCTGTTCAGTTCTTTCTTTGTTTGTAAAAAGTTGATATACCGCTTCATCTGCAGGGAACTTTTTACTTGTGGATATTGCAAAACCGGCATTAAGCAGAAAATCTCTGTTTCTGTCTTCCTGACCGGGAATGGGATCTATGAGTATCAGAGGCAGATTTTTTGCAAGTGCTTCTGATACGGTGAGCCCGCCGGGTTTGGTAAGTATACAGTCTGATGCGTCCATTATAAGGTCAATGTTGTTAACAAAACCAAACACCTTCAGGTCTTTTCTTGTATTCATTTCAAGAAGATCCTCTTTAAGTTTCTTGTTGTTGCCGCATACAACAACAATCTGGAAATCCTCCTTTGATGAAGAAAGGTTTCTGATATGTTTTTTTACCGCGCCAAATCCCATAGAACCGCCGATTACAAACACTGTGTATTTGTTTTTGAGTCCCAGTTGTTCTCTTGCCGCTTCTTTGGGGATGGTCTGTTCAAATTTTTTTGCAACGGGGATACCGAAAGGAAGAATTTTTTCTTCATAAATTCCTTTTTTTGCCATCATATTCTGAAGCAGTTTTGATGCAGTTACATAGTAGTCAAGATTTGTTTCTTCCCAGAATGGATGAACGGTAAAGTCAGTGATTACACCATACATTTTTGCATCCGTTACATTGCCTTCCTTAAGTATGGTCATAAATCCTGCAGGAGCAGTGTGAGTAGCAATAATTACATCAAACTTATTTTCTGTCACATATTTTTTGAGTTTTTTATACACAAGAAGTTTTCCCCAAGTACCGAATCTTGCATCTGTTTCAAGTTCCAGTCTTTCTTCTGCAAGAGAATAGGCTTTACCCCATAGTTTCGGTGCATATTTCGTGCTTAGGAGATAGCCTTTGTCGATGGTTGTGCTCATTCCGTGGGAAAAGTCCCTGTAGGTGTCTTTTATTACGGTATCTACACCAAGTTCATCAAGGTGTTCTTTGATGGCACGTGCGGCTATATTGTGACCGTTTCCTGCGGTGATAGATAAGATTAATGCTTTCATATACATTTATTCCTTTCGATTCACTGTAACACATTTTGAATCTGTTTCATAGTATAACATTGAAACAGCAATCCCACCAAGAATATGGAGGTGAATAGTTA
>JAZSJF010000326.1:0-7898 GCA_045534195.1 Clostridia bacterium
CTGTAGAAGCTATTAAATACCTTGGCAAAGAGGATGCAATCTACCACTTCCACGCAAAGGATACAAGAATAGACAAAGCCAATACAGCTATAAACGGTGTACTTGATACAAAAAGCTATTCTGATATACTTAATCGTTCATGGGTATTCAGAACTGTAGGTTACGGGCATGACCAGTCTGTATGGAATGACATCATCAGTGCTCTTAAATCTGTAGGCTATGACGGATGCATATCCATAGAACATGAGGACGGGCTTATGAGTTCAAGAGAAGGTCTTGAAAAGGCAGTAGAATTTTTGAAAAAGGTAATTATTTACCAGAATCCCGGCGAAATGTGGTGGGTATAATGAAGGATACATATACAGTAAGTATGGTTGGCTTTGGCGGAATGGCAGGCCATCACTATACACAGATGACAAAAGAAAATACCAAATTCCGTATCAAAGGGATCTATGATATCAATCCCGAAAGAGTAGCAGATGCAAAGACAAAAGGTCTTTATACCTATGAATCACTTGAAGAACTTCTTTCTGACAGTGAAGTGGATGTTGTGATTGTTGCCTGCTATAACGATGTACATAAGGATGTTACAATCAAAGCACTCAGAGCAGGTAAGCATGTACTGTGTGAAAAACCTGCAACAATCAAATCCAAAGACCTTGAAGATATGATGAAAGTGGCAGACGAATGCGGAAAGGTCCTTACTATCGACCACAACAGACGTACAAACAAAGATTTCATCGCAATGAGAAGATTTGTTGAGTCAGGTGCTATCGGTAAGCCATATGTGATTGAGTCAAGAGTGGAAGGCTCAAGAGGTCTGCCAAAAGGTTGGCGTGACAGAAAAGACCTGGGCGGCGGTATGATGTTTGACTGGGGAGTACATCTTATTGACCAGGTGCTTTATATGATAGATGAAAAAGTTGTGAATGTATTCTGCAAAATGTATTCGGTTCACTATGCAGAAGTTGATGACGCTTTTCATCTGGTGCTTACATTCGAAAGCGGTCTTACTGCTTATCTTGAAGTTGCAACAAATAACTTTATAAATCATCCGAGATGGTATGTACTCTGTGATGAAGGTACACTTCAGATAGACGACTGGACTGCAGAGGGTAAGGCAGTTAAATGTAAGGAAAGAGACGATTCCTGGGCAAATGAAATAAGAAAGATAAAGGCAGGTCCTACCAAGACAATGGCACCGAGAGATCCGTCTACGGTGGAAGTATTTGATATACATTGTCCCGAAGATGTGGTGGATAACCTTGATCCTGTATATCAGCAGATGATAGATGCCATGGAAGGAAAGGCAGAACTCAAAATCAAACCTGAGGAAGCACTCCGTGTACTTAAGGTAATGGAAGCGGCATTTGAATCTGCAGAAACTATGCAGGCTGTAAAAACAAATATATAAAATCAAAGGGTGCAGAAAACTGCACCCTTTGAAAAAGGAACCAAAGGGGACGGTTCTTTTTGGCTCCTTTTCAAACAAAATATTTGACAACAATATAGCGATATTTGGCTTTAATATCATAAATTTAAATGATTATCAATGTAAATTCATCAGTAAAAAAGAACCAAAAAGAACCGTCCCTGGTGGTTCTTTTTGGTTGACATTTTTATTATATTGTGTTATTCTGAAAGGGGTGATTTTATGAGCAGAAAACCAAGAATTATAAGCGAAAGCGGAATGTATCATATAGTTTTCAGAGGAATAAATAAGCAGGATATTTTCAAAGATGAACAGGATTATAAAAAAATAAAAGGGATTATCAAAGATGTGACAAGTCAGATGGGATTTGTAATATACGCCTACTGTTTGATGACAAATCATGTGCATATTCTGATTAGAGAAGAGAATCCCGGGGATATTTCCTTGATTATGAAAAAAATCCTTATAAGATATGTGATGTGGTATAACAGAAAGTATAATCGTACAGGTGGTTTGATTGAAAACAGATACAAAGGCTATGCAATAAATGACGATAGTTACCTTCTTGAGGTAGTCCGTTATATACACAATAATCCTGTCCGTGCAGGAATAACTAAAAATCGCATAGATTATAATTACAGCAGTTATAAAGAGTATTTTGAAGAGCGGCCGGATGTGGTGGATAAGGAATTCATTTTGTCTATGATAACATTGGAAGATTTTGCGGATTTTCACGACAGAGAGGACACAGGAAATAAATTGGCAGAAAGATTGTCAGACGAAGAACTTGGCAGTATTATTGTGTCAAAATATCATATATCGCCGCAGGATATTGTGAACCTGGATAAGGATATAAGAAAAGAAATTGTCAGAGATATGATAAAGTTATGTTCTCAACGCCAGTTGGGAAGAGTAACAGGGATGTCCAGAAAAAGGATATCAAATATGTGTGAATAAACCAAAAAGGAGCCAAAAAGAACCGTCCCCAATGGCTCCTTTTTTATGATACTGACATTTTGTATTTCATTGGTGTGATGCCGGTTTGTTTTTTGAAAAAACGGCAGAAATAGTTTGTATCTCCGAATCCGCAGAGTTTCGCCACTTCCGTTACTGAATATGCACCGGTGGCAAAATAGTTCTTGGCATTATTTATTTTTACGGTGTTTATATATTCCGATGGCGGCACTCCGAATACGGAAGAAAATTTACCCCTGAAATTTGTTTCGCTCATATTACACATATTTGAAAGGTATGCCACAGAGATATTTTTGCTATAATTCTCATCTATATACACTTTGGCAGGTAATATCTGATTGTATGTATCCTTGTTTACATTGTCAAGAAGCAAAGAAAAAAGAACATCATACATAATGTCATAGCACAAAGGCAGTTGAAGCATCTGTATCCCGAAGTGGTTCTTTTTTGAAACATTAACGGCTTTTTCCATTATTGATTTGTATTTGCCGTATTTCTTTTTGTCTATGATAAATGGTTTCGGATTGTCAAAAAGTTCGCATACAACATCTCCGAATGAAGCATCCCTGTCTATGTCGAAATTCATCACCAGATGAGTTGTATCTTTGTTGATATATGCTATATATGGAGTTTCCTTAAAAAATACTATATCCCCTTCTTTGAAGATGTATGTTGTACCGTCAAAAAATTTATACTCAAGTTCCCCTGACAAAAAACACACAAATCCCATTCCCGGGCGTTTGGGCGAATGTGTACATCTTGAGCCTTTTTTCATATAACTTGTTTTTATTTCACGGGTGTTTTTTATAAACAGGCAGAAGTCATTTTTGTTTGGCAATGTTTTCACCTCCTGAAAAAATTATATATAAAATACAACTGTAAGTCAATCAAAATGAGATGATTTGTGCTATTTTTGACGAATAATCTATTGAGAAGTATAAGGATAAATTGCATAATAACATTAAGGAGTGTGATAATTATGAAAAATATTACTCTTGAAATGAGTCTTAAACCATTCAAAGAGACAACCGATGAATACATAAGAGAGGTATGTGTCACATTTTTTAATCAATGGCGACAACTTATCAAGGACGCAGAAACTATATCTGTAATGTTCTGGACTGCAGACGGCTCGGAGATACTTGAATACAACAATGACCTTGATGCAGAGTTTGAATGGTGCCGTTTTGTAGGCGGAGCAAATCCTACCGGCAAATTGAATCCTGCAAAAATCGATCCGAAAGGATTGAGAATGCACGCAAGAAACTACAACTATATGGATAATCCCCCTGTGATGACATACAGGATTCTGAAAAAGATTGTATCGACAGTTAAGGAAGTGGGAAGTGAAATGTTCCCGGGAAAAACTGTCCGTGTGGGAGAAACATTTGATGTAGGACCTGAATTTGCGAAATCCGATTTCAAATACAAAAAGCATCCTGAAATATGTGACGGCTATGCAATGGGCTCAAAGTGTATGGTATGTTCATATCAGAAACTTCACAAGGATGAAAATTCCTATGCAGGTTTCCCTGACGGTATAGAGGAAGGTACACCTTTCGGTACATTCTTTGGCAGACAAAGTCAGCATTTCCTTACAGATATGGGTTTTGATTATATATGGTTTTCAAACGGGCTGGGATTCGGAAGGGATACCTGGCAGTCTTACGGTGCTCTCTTTGACGGAAAGAAATTTGATGCTTCATCCCTTGAAGAAATCAAGGATGAGGTAATGGAGTTCTGGTACCTTTTCAGAAAGGAATGTCCTGATTTCCCTATAGAAACAAGGGGAACCAATATGAGTATGGGCATAGATATGGCAACTGACGGAGTACCACTTAAGACTCTCTATGATTCACAAATCAATATTTTGCCTCCTGTCAATTCACCCTGGGCAGCGCTTAACGGAAATTTCGGTCTGGAGATAGCGGGACACCTTTCGAGAATTGCTTATCTGCCAAAAGAGAAGTATTTTACTTTCCGTTACTATATCCACGATCCCTGGTGGCACAATTCTCCCTGGTATGACCGTTATGGTGGAGAACCTCATGATATATATCTTCCATGTGCCCTTTCAAAAATAGAAGCAGACGGAAGTATTGTAACTGCATCCCAGTTAAATCTTCTTACCATTGACAACGGTTTTGGTGAAATGCCTGACGGATGTGCAGATGAGCCTGTTCCTCACCTTAAAAAAGCCATCAAGGATATGCCTGACGGAATATCTCCTGTTGTGTGGATTTATCCTTTTGGTGAATATTCATCTGCAAAGACAGAAAAAGAACTTAATACAATGTATTCCGAAGACTGGTATATAGTGAATTCCATAAATTACGGTTCACCTATATCTCAGGTAATGAATACAGAGGATTTTGTTAAGTGTGACAAGAGCATCTTTTCAGGTTCTGTCCTTGTGACACCTGTTCCAAAAAGCGAAGAATTTGAAAAAGCGATTGTTTCATATGCCAAATCAGGCGGAAAAGTAATCTTCTACGGCAATGCAGAGGACACAAGTGAAGAATTTAAAGACCTTTGCGGTATCTCTGTAAAAGACGAAATATCAGGTGAAGTAAAAGTCACCGTAGACAATGAATATGTGGGAGATATGGAAGTAAACACACTGTATTCTGCAGGCGGTATCAATACAGTATGTGTGAAGGGGGAACCCTTTGCCAAAGCGGGAGCATATGATATCGGTGTGAAAAACGGCTCTGTAATATACCTTCGCGGCACTGTTTCCGCTATAAGTCAGAATGCAAGTGTATGGAATACAGTGTTTAAAGACGGAAAAGAATACTTTATTTCCGAAACACTTCTCCGTAAATCCATATCCAAACTGGGATTTGTTATTGACTTTGACAAATCAAGCGCAGAACTGAGCCCTGTAAGTGTAATCACAAGATATGACAACGGATATATGTTTAATGTGCACAACAGAAACTTAACCGTAGATACCCATCTTTCCCATCCTCTTGGTGCTCCTGTGCTTGTGGGATATGAAACAAAAATCAAGGATGGTAAGGCAATATACCGCTTCCCAAAAGCGGTGCATAAGGAATGTAGGGTGTTTGTTGAGCAAAAAGACGGCATAGTTCTTTGTGCAGAGGCAAATCCCGATGCATATCAGACCAAGAGACGTCTTATTATCAGAAATCTCAAAAATGCCACTGTAAGAATATTTGCAGAGGATTACTGCAAGGATAATTTCAAAGTGCTCTTAGCCTCCGAGGATTTCATTGATAATTCCGACGCAATGGGCGCAAGAAATTTTGTAACATTGCCCTATGAAGGAAACTATGTGACAGATGAATACGGCACATATTTTGAAGCGAGAAATATAAGCGGTGTAATATCCGTATGTATGCCTGCAAAAAAAACCATAAAGCAGGATTACACCATAAACGGCGGCATATCTGATTATGTGGAAATCATTACAGAAAACCAACCTATCCAAATGTGATATTTAAGGTTACAACATAAGTAATCCGAAATGGGTAAAAAAATGACGGACACATCAGTGTCCGTCGCCAAAAAGAGTCCTGTATTTTGAGGGGGAGATTTTTCCGTGTCCTTTTTGTAAATTTTTGAAAATAGTTTCCGTTTCCGAATTGAACAAATCACTTTTCTTTTTTATGAAATCAGAAGTGCGAAAAGTTTAACAGGTTTTTCTTTGTTTGTTGTATCGGGATAAATTTTGAGTGTTACCCTTTGAGGTGTATCAAATTTCACTGCTCTTTCACTTGCCCAATGATATGAAAACTCTATCTGTCTGTTGTCTGAGCCGTGCTGACAGGTGAATGTATCTTTTTTTACGGTTTCGCCGTTTATTTCTATATAGAATTTTGCTCCGGTATACTGATTGCTTCTGTACATTAAGAAAAACAGAGTTTTCAGTGAATCAATCTCCACAATCATAGGTTGTGGCGTAACCGTACAGTATGCAGAATATCCATAGTATTTTCTGTATGCAAATTCCTTTTGTTCACTGTCTTTTGCGAATGAACCAAGTTGGGTTATTTTTATTCCTTCATATTTTCCGTTATATATATCATCAATTGTGTAAACATCTGCTCCCTCATATGACAGGGCATCTTCATTGTATGGCAGAGGAAGTACCGGGTCAGGTTCAGACTCACTTTCTTCAAGATAAACCTTTCCTATGTAGTAATTGATAAGTAATCCTGCAATGGCGTGTCCCACAGTATTGGGATGAACTCTGTCATTGGAAAGATATTTATACTCATCAAGGCTTATAAATGCATCTCTGTAAGAAAGATGAGGCACATTATAATGACGGGATACAGGCTCGTGAACAGACTGGGAAGAAGTGCCGTCTTTTTCGCCGAAACTTACAAGTATCAGGGCACATCCTGATTGAAGAAGTTTCCTTACCACACTTTCGTATGTTGCCTGCTTGTAGATAAACTGTGCACCGTCATTGCAGCACCATTCGTTGATTACAAGGTCAGGGTTGTATTTAAGTACATCTTCCTTTATTCTGTGTGTGGCAAATACCGAATCGGTAGCACCGATACCTGCGTTTATTCTCACAGTTTTGCATCCGAACATTTCTTCAAGGAAATCGCATATTACATCAATGTATTTTTTTGGCTCGAAATTGCACTCAAGACCTTCTTTTGGCGGCAAATGATGGGAAGCACCCCGTGTAATGGAGCCGCCAAAAGTACAAACGGTGATTTCTTCTTTGTTTATGGCTTTTCTGATAACATCTTTAAGTCCTGATGTATTTCCGAAGGTATAAATTCCTTTATCAAGACTGTCTTTTGTTATGTTAAGGGTGGATTTTTTTATGTTGTCATTTATATATGATTCAAACTGTTCCTTTGTCATTTTTCTGTCCCCTTTTTGGCGGAATTATAAGCATAAATATTATATCATATGCAAAAAAAGATGTCAATTGTACGGTTTATAGGACTTGAAATCCTGTATATTATAGTCATAGGGTTGAGAAACCACAAAATCAAAAAGGAGAAATAATTATGGAAATAAGAACAGTTACATATGAAATCGTGAGAGTTAAAGGACATTATGAAGTGTATGATGAGAATGGAAAATTCGTGACCAGCGGAGATACATACAGAGAATGTGAAGAAGACCTGAAAGAGATGGCTGCATGATAGAATTTTAACCAAAAACCAATTCTCCCTAATTGTACATATCCATATTTCAAATCAAAACCACCCCATCGTTATTCTGAAGGAATGGAATAGCGGGGTGGTTTGATTTTTTTGAGATATTCCGACTTTCTTTCACTCCCCTCAATATGACGAGGGACGGTCGGGATTTTTCAAAAAAGGGTCCGTCCCTGAATTGATTAAATTTGACAAAAAGGGGTCCGTCCCTGAATTGAAAAAATTATTTTCGGTATTTGGAAGGGGATACTCCGTATTGCTTTTTAAAAAGTCTGCTGAAATAAAGACTGTCATCAAATCCAAGTGAGAATGCAATTTCATTTATTCTCAGAGATGTA
>JAZSJF010000098.1:0-6072 GCA_045534195.1 Clostridia bacterium
TTTATCAAGTTCCTTTTGAGGAGTAGCATCACTTTTTTTGGTAAACCCGTTGAGTAATACAAATGTGTTATGTTCATATGTAAAGTAAAAAATTCTGCTTGTATTTGTAGAAAATTTTACTCTTAATTCTAACAAACTTTTATATTTATTTCCTTTTATGGATTTTGTATAAGGCTCTCTCAGGTTTATTCCGTGTTTTTGAAGTAATTCAATTTCCGAGAATGCTTTCGCTCTTATTTTTGCATCCAATGTAAGTAAATATTCCAAAACGGGAATTTCTCCATTTTCCTTTTTATAATATTCAACTTGCCACTGCATTATGTCACCCACTAAATCTAATGTAATTCCACATATTTATGTTATCATATATGATAACTTTTGTCAACAAAAAAATATCTGTGCATTGGGCAGAGATTACTTTTTGGTTTAAAAAACACATAATCATTATCTCTGCCTATACACCGAACAATCACATAAACACCCTCACAACCGACAACACCACTGCGCACAGAGTGAGAACAACCGAAAATATCCCCGATGAATACCGCTTGTTCTTAATCTCATATCTTGCGAAACTTACGGTATATATTCCGCAGAGAATGGTTATTATTATCCACACTATATCTCTCATGGTTTAAATCCCTCATCAAGTATACCGAATTTTAGTATTTTTCCCTGAACCTTTACACTGTATTCTATATCAGGGATTCTTTTTTGCCAGTTATATCTTTGCCATTCTTCCCAGTTTTCAAAATGCATCTTTGCATATCTTCCGTAGCCTATGGCATCACATTTTGCTTCTCTGCTTATTTTGAAAAAGTATTTTTTTAAGTCTGCTTCAAGTTCTGAAGACAGCATCTGTTCGATTTTTTTGAAATCAGATTCATTCAGATTTCCCTTGCCAAGTGATGTTATTTCACATTCCAGAGGAATAATTGTGGATATCTTCGGTGTTGCCCCGGATACATCTGCATACACATCGGGTTTGTCCCGTTGTATGACAGTAAGGACTATCTGCCCCGGTGAATCCTTGCCTACCGTATAGTCAAATGTTCCTCCCACACCTCTTAAGATATTTAAGAAAAGTTGTTCGGAATTCTCTCCCGCATCCACCATTTTGTCCCCCTTAAATATGGCATTACCGATGATTGTTGCCTTGTTTTTGCTCTTTAAGGGGATTGCGCTTATATCCATTGAGTCGGACTTTATTTTTTCATTTGTTTGTTCGTTCTTATCTTCTTTTTCGCTTATTACACCTACCATAGGAAGGATTACATCCTTGTCATCCACCTGAGAATTAATGTAGAAGGTATAGATATCTATTTTTGCACCAAAGTCGCTTTTTCCTCTGGAAAAAAGGTTCTTTATATATTTTTCGGGATTTACCGCCATAAGGGGAGAGAGTGCGTTGAGATAATTCTCTGCCGATTTTTCTGCCACAGCCATAAAGGTAATGGGACGGATTTTGAATTCTCTTACAAAACCGTCTGTGTATTCTGAAAGACCTTTTTTGGCAATGTTTTTTGAGAATACAATCAGTTTTACATGTGACAGATTTACTTTTTTTGAAATGTTGTTTCTTAAGATATCAAGCCCTGTAAACATACTTGTGGAACTTATGGTAAAATTAATAAGATTCCCCTCTTCTCCCTGACTGTTACTGCCCGAATCAGATGAACCTCCGCCGATTTTGATAGAATTTGCAAAGGAAAAAGTGATTTTTATATCCTTATCCTCGCCTTCATCCACTCCTATTGCAATTACATAAGCATAGTCATCGGTATCCACTCTGTCCTCACAGGCAAAAAGGGGGATGATGAGAATCAGGGAAACAATTATACACAAAAATTTTTTAATCACCTTTATCCTCCCTTTTTTGTCTGATACATCCTATACCGAAAGACAGTATAAGAAGAGATAAAAAAACCACCGAAGATACTTCCTTTATCACACTGAGTACAGGGGATGCCTGATTTATGTTCTGCCACAAAGAACTTATGGATATTATTATTGCAATGCTTATGGGTATAATGCCTTTTCTGTCAGATGACAGGAGTGTTTTTTGGTATGTGAGTGTCAGGAAATAAAAATGTGCGCTCATATATATAAATATGCTCAGTATCCACATAACCAGAAATAAAGCCTCTGCTCTCTGTATCACCACATCGGCGGTTATGTCGCTTGATATCTGAAACACAGGCATGTAAAACTTTTTGCTTAATGGGTACGGCACTGCAAAAGTGTAGCACAAGGTGGCTGCAAGGGTTACAAATGATGTTACCGCAAGTACGGTTGCCCCTGTTTTTTTTACTGATTTTTTGTCTTTGAATCCTGAGGATATATAGTATAGAAAAAACAAATCATTAAATACCGATATTCCGTTTATCCCCATAATAATATTTTTCCATCCGTTTCCAAGTACGGGAAATACATTTGTCACATCATAATTGGACAAATCAAGAAATAATATAAGAAAAAACAAAGACAAAATAAACACACCGAAGGATGTGCATACTCCAAACAACCCCTGAGTGTCTGAATAACCGGCAAATAGCATACAGATTATGATAAATCCCGACAGAAACCATATCGGTGCAGTGGTAAGAGTAAGGGAGGAGAGGGTTTCCGAATATATTTTGAGAATTGCTCCGAGATTTAATATCTGGATAAAAAACACAACCGATCCCCATATTACAAGTCCCGTTTTTCCGAAAGACAACGATATTGCTTCAAATATGTCTTTTCCTTTGCATTTCGAAAAAAGATAATAGATGACAAAAAACAAAATCCATTCTATGATTATACACCACAAAACCTGAACAAATGCCGCCGTCCCCGAGGTGTGGACAAATATCATAATATCCGTAAAGAAAACTTTTGCACATATCATTATTATGAGAAGCCATGATGCTTCCCGTCTGTCTGTACGCAACTGATTCATCCTTTCTTATTATACCGCCATTTTCTGCTTATTTTGTCTTGCTTGATATTGTCTTTCGGTTTTATGAAAGACGGGCGTTTTTCTTTTTTCCACAAAGGCGATGCAAAAATTGTTTCACCAATACTGTGAGGGCTTCCAGGTGCTATCGGAGAGCCGAACGGAACACCGAATGATGAAAGAGAAAAAATAGAAATTGTGTTTATGAATACTGCGGCAAGTATTCCCGGTATTCCTGCTATACTTGCTGCAAAAATATATATAAATCTTGAAATACGGAATGCAAAAGACAGTGAATAATTTGGTATGGCAAAGGAGGCAAGGCCTGATATTGCCACCATTATAATCATAAGCGGACTTACGATTTTTGCTTCCACCGCCGCTTGCCCGAGAATAAGACCGCCTACTATCCCTATGGTTGGTCCCATTGGATTGGGGACTCTTACACCTGCTTCTTTTATCAGTTCGAAGGCTATTTCCAGTATGAGAAGTTCTACAATTCCAGGGAATGGAACAAGTTGTCTTGAGGATATGATGGGAAAGAGTATATTTGTCAGTATCAGGTCCTGGTGGTAGTTTGTGAGAGCGATGTACACCGCAGATGTAAAAAGTGACAGAATAAGTGCAATGTTTCTTACTATACTTATAAAAAATGTAAACGGGAATCTCAGATATTCATCTTCGGGAGATTTGGTAAAGTCAAAAATGGTTGCAGGGAGGATAAGCACATTTGGTGAACCGCTTACAATGACTGCAATCTTACCCAGAGAAAGTTCTCTTGCTACCTTGTCGGGTCTTTCGGTTACAAGCATCTGAGGCATTCTTGCGAAAGGGTGGTCTTCTATCATCTGTTCAAGTTCCATGGAAGAAAAAAGGTATTCCACATCAATTTCCGATATTCTTTTCTTAACTTCACTGAGCAGGTCAGGATTAACTATTCCTCTTAAATAGCCTATACTTATTGGTGTTTGTGAAGTTTTTCCCACTGTGGCACTTTCCATAACCAGACGGGAGGTATTGAGAGTTTTTCTGATAAGTCCTGTGTTGGTGCGGAGTATTTCGTTAAATCCCTCGTGAGGCCCGAGTATTACGGTTTCGTTCTGAGGAGGTTCAACGCCTCTGTGTTCCCAACTTTTTAAATCTATTATGAATCCCTGCTTTATACTGTCCAAAAAGAGAGCACACATACCGAAGTTTATTCCTTCCAGTATTTTGTTTATATCATCGGTGACGGTGACCTGATTCTGTGTAAGAATCTGATGCTCTATAATTTGTGTGAGTGTTGCAGTTTCATCGGGGATAATGTTTCTCATATACATAAAGGGGGCGAGAACGGATTTGTTTATACTGTCTGAGTTTGCAAGACCGTCACAGAATACAATGAATGCGCGGTATGTTTTGTCCAGCACACTGATGGTAAATTCTCTTATTATAATGTCACTGTTTTGGGGATAGTAAAAGAGTTCTTTTGCATATGAGAGATTTTTTTCAATATCTTTTTCTACTTTTCGTGGCGGAATGGTAAGGTCCTGTTTTTTGTATAATGATATTTCATTGCGGTATGGAGATTTTTTTGGAGTGTATCTTAAAATATTTTTTATCATATTATCTTCCTCTTTTTTGTAGTATTATTCGGATAAATTAAAATAAATATTCAATACTTGTAATTTTTTGCGAAATGTTATATAATAAATCTGTATATATATTTATACTAAATCGGTTATCAGCAAATAATATCCGCATCAGAAAGGGAATGAATATGAAAGATTTTATTATAAATATACTTTTAAGTCTGCCTGCTCTGTTTCTTGCACTGAGCGTCCATGAATTTTTTCACGGATATGCGGCTTACAAAATGGGTGATCCCACTGCCAAACATATGGGAAGACTGAGTCTTAATCCTATGGCGCATTTTGATCTTATAGGCTCTCTTTGCCTTCTTCTTTTCCGTTTCGGATGGGCAAAACCTGTACCTATAAATCCCAACAACTTCAAGGACAGAAAAAAAGGCATCATTGTTGTAAGCCTTGCAGGTCCTTTTTCAAATTTTGTTGTGGCAATTATCAGTACCGTTATATACGGATTGTATGTAAGATTCACATATCATTTAGGAATTGAGTGGGTATATCTTATCGGTGAGATGATCAGGAATTGTATACTTCTCAATATCGGGCTTATGATATTCAATCTCATCCCCATTCCGCCTCTTGACGGCTCAAAGGTTCTTATGGAATTTCTGCCGTATAATGCAAGAAGAGTTATGTATGATATAGAGAGATATTCATTTCTCATACTCATACTTCTTATGAATACCACTGTTATGCAGAAACTTCTCAGTGTTCTCAATTCTGCAATGCTTGATGTGGTAAATATGATTCTAAGACTTATACTAAAATGATTTATGTGAGGTTAAGGTAATATGGAAGAAAAGGAACTTTCTTTCCGACTGGAAATGTTTGAGGGTCCGCTTGACCTTCTCTTACACCTTATAAAAAAGAATAAAGTAAGTATATATGATATACCTATAGTGGAGATAACGGGACAATACCTTGAGTATCTTGAAAAGATGGAAGAAATGAATCTTGAGATATCAAGCGAATTCACCGTTATGGCGGCGCAACTTCTGTATATCAAGTCAAAAATGCTCCTGCCAAAGCATGAGGATGAAGAGGAAGAAGATCCCAAGAAAGATCTTGTGGACAGGCTTGTGGAATATCAGAAGGTAAAAGAAGCAAGAGAGAAACTTAAACCTATGCAGAATATGGGATATTTCTCATACTACAAAGAACCGCAAAAAATAGTGGGGATAGAAACACAGAGAAGACTGGATACCGAAAGTATCGAAAAACTCACAAACGCTTTTATGCTTCTTATAGAAAAGACAGAGAGAAAGGCTCCGCCGCCTGTTAACAAATTTGACGGTATTATCGGAAGAGAAATAGTCACAGTCAAACAGAAGACAGACCATATCTTAAGAAATTTCAAAAGAGGCAAAAAGGTTTCTTTCAAAGAAAGTTTCGACGGAATAACCGACAAATCAGAAGCAGTGAGTATGTTTCTTGCCATACTTGAACTTTTGCGTTCAGGTGTTCTTATAGTAAAGGAAGAAGGAGAAGAACTTTACATAGAAAGAA
>JAZSJF010000426.1:0-6618 GCA_045534195.1 Clostridia bacterium
CGTGGTCACGCCGTAGGCGGTCAGGTGGAAGGGGTCGATCATATTGACATCGTTGAGGTCGGCGGTGGCCGCTTCGTATGCCAAATTGACCGGGTGGTCCAGGGGGAGATTCCAGATGGGGAAAGTCTCGAATTTTGCGTATCCGGCCTTGACGTTTCGACGGTGCTCGTGGTACAACTGTGAAAGGCAAACGGCCATTTTTCCGCTGCCCGGTCCCGGTGCAGTTACAACAACCAATGGTTTTGTAGTAATGATATATTCATTCTTTCCAAAGCCCTCATCACTTACTATATGTTCGAGATTTGTAGGGTATCCTTCTATTACATAATGTAAAAATACATTCACTCCAAGACTTTCCAGTCGTTTTTTGAAGGTATCAGCAACAGACTGTCCGGAATACTGTGTGATTACCACACTTCCCACATAGAGTCCGATAGAACGGAATGTATCTATAAGACGAAGCACTTCAAGATCATATGAAATGCCGTAATCACCGCGGATTTTGTTTTTTACAATATCTATGGCACTGATGGATATAACAATCTCAAGTTCATCTTTGAGATGCATAAGCATCTTTATCTTACTGTCAGGCTCAAACCCCGGAAGGACTCTTGACGCATGAAAATCGTCAAAAAGTTTACCACCCAGTTCAAGGTACAGTTTCCCGTCAAACTGAGAAATTCTCTTCATAATCTGAGTAGATTGTGTATTTATATATTTTTCGTTGTCAAATCCGTTTTTCATACTTTTCCTCCGGAATTATCTGTTAAAACTCCAAAATCTATTATATTATATAACAAAAACAAGCATAATTCAATACCAAAAAGGGTAATTTTTTGTGTTTTTATTTCACTTATTTGTACTTTCGAAATGCTTTACTATTTCTTCCGCAGTCTTTCGGTCTATTCCTTCAACATTCAGAAGTTGGTCATAGGTTGCAGATTTTATCTTTGATACAGTTTTGAAATAATCAAGAAGAAGTTTTCTCTTTTTTTCTCCTACACCTTTTATATCAAGCAAAGATGAGTGAAGCATTTCCTTTTCTTTTATACTTCTGTAATGGGATATTGCCCGTCTGTGCATTTCATCCTGAATCCTTATCACAAGCATAAAAGCCTCTTCGTTATCCGAAAAATCAAGAAGGTTTCCTTCCCTGTCCATAACAGTACGGGTGTTGTGCTTATCATCCTTTACAATGCCGTATACAGGAATATCACTCCCCGCCTCTTCAAGTGAATCTATAACTGCATTTATCTGACCAAGACCGCCATCTGCAAAAATCACATCAGGAATTTCTCCGAAGTTTTTGTCATCAATATGTGCCATTCTCCTTTTTATTACTTCTCTCATTGCACCGTAATCATCCTGACCTGACACAGTTTTTATATTGAAACTTCTGTAATGCTTCACCGATGGCTTGGCATCTGTAAATGTAACCATCTCTCCCACCTGTGCCTCTCCCTGATATCCCGACATATCATAGGCTTCAATTCTGTGAGGATAATTCGTTAACCCAAGCACTTTTTTCAATCCGGAAAGAGCGTTATTTTTGAACTTGATATCTTTAAGAATCTTAAGTTCTCTGTTTTCCAGTTCTTTTCTGGCGTTAAGTCTGATCATATTTATAAGTTTGAGATTTTCGCCTTTTTTAGGATTTCTGATATGGACTTTTTTACCTTTTTTCTCTGTAAGAAATTCCTCAAATATATCGTTATCTTCCAATTCATACTGGAGGTACAGATTATTCGGTACAAAGGAAGTTTCCTGATAATACTGGTTTATGAAATCCGAGAGAATATGTGCTTCATCCATCACGGAAGTATTCTCAAAAAAGTAACTTTCTCTGCCCACAATCTTACCGCCTCTTACAAAAAATATCTGTATACAGGTGGAATTATTAAGGGTATACATACCTACGAGATCGGAATTTGAATCTGTGGTAGATGTGGCTTTCTGATCCTTGAGTATCACATCTATGGAATTTATTCTGTCACGGATTGTTGCCGCCTTTTCAAAATCAAGATTTGAAGACGCATCCTTCATCTGAACATACAGTTCCTGTCTTACACTTTCGGTGTTTCCCGAAAGGAACTCACAGATTTTCATAATTCTTTGTCTGTATTCCTCTTCACTCACATCGCCTTCACATACTCCCATACATTTGCCTATATGACGGTAAAGACAACTTTTGCCTTTTTTTATATCTCTCGGAAAGACTTTGTTGCAACTTCTTATCTGATATATTTCTCTGAAAAAATCTATAAGTTCTTTCAATGCATAAGAACTCTGATAAGGTCCGAAGTATCTGGCACCGTCTTTAACCACTTTTCTTACCACAGAAATTCTGGGATACATTTCGTTCAGTGTGATTTTTATGAAAGGATATGTTTTGTCATCTTTGAGAAGAATATTGTACTTGGGCATATATTCCTTTATAAGATTGCATTCAAGTACAAGCGCTTCCATTTCCGAGTCGGTGATTATATATTCAAAATCATGAACATTCGACACCATTGCTTCCACTTTAGGTGTATGTTTCGAGTTGTTGAAATACTGACTTACGCGGTTTTTCAATACTTTTGCTTTGCCTACATATATTACTTCACCCTGTTCATTTTTCATAATATAGACTCCGCTTTTTTCGGGGAGGCTTTTTATCTTGTAGTCAAAGTTACGCATTTTTTCACCGCCTTATACATATTATACTGTCCTTATATATACTCCTTCATTATATCTATTTCGCCCAATGCATCCTTCAGTGCTTCCTCCAGTTGAAAATATGAGCATCCCTCAGGTGCGGTCATAATTGTGGCAAGGGTGTTATACATAAGGGCATACATCATTTCATCCTTGCATCCCGAAAGGTATTCTTCCGTTTCTTTTTTGAACTCAAGTATCGCAGGAAATACATCCTTTGTTCTGCCCTTCGTCTTAAGCAAAGAATAAATAATGTTTATTTTTTCTCTGTATTCTATCAAATCATTCATAATATTTCTCCCCAAAAATCAATAACGGTGTAAAAATAAAATTTTACACCGTGTTATGTATGATATTTATTTAGCATCAATGAAGTCAGATGAAATCAAGTCAACCAATCCGTTTACTGCATCTTCTTCGTCAGGACCTTCCGCTGACAATGTGATAGTAGTACCTTTGATTATTCCCAGACTAAGCACACCGAGAAGACTCTTGGCATTCACTTTTTTCTGTTCTTTGGCAATCCAGATAGTGGATTTGTATTCTGTTGCCTTCTGAATAAAAAATGTAGCCGGTCTGGCATGAAGACCTACCTGATTATTGACTGTAACTTCTTTGCTAAACATAGTATCTCTCCTTTAAAATGTAACATCTCTATGTATTATACACCAAAAATAAGGATTTTTCAATAGTTTTTTATATTTTTGTCAATTTGTGTAAAAAATATTCAAATTCTCATTGACATTGAAATAATATGCACAAAAGTTATTTACATATTTCTCCTCTGGCGCAACACCTCATAAAGGGTTATCCCGGTAGCAACTGCAGCATTGAGAGATTCTGCCTTTCCGATCATAGGTATCCTGATGCTACAATCGGCAAGAGAAAGTATTTCTTCTCTTACACCATTTGCTTCATTACCTATTACAATCACTGTTTTTCCTGTGAAATCCGCATCATAATATGTGATACTTTCATCAAGTGATGTGGCATATACAGAAAAACCGCCTGACCTTAAATCATCAAATATTTCCTTGTCACACACCGCCATATCCACATTAAAAAGACTTGCCATAGTGGAGCGTACTACCTTCGGATTAAACACATCTGCGCAATAAGGTGAAAGAATAATGCCGCCAACTCCCGATGCATCGCATGTCCTTATAATAGTTCCCATATTTCCCGGATCCTGAATACCGTCAAGGTATACTATAAGATCTTTTTCAAAAAAACTGTCACTGATATTCATATCAAACATCTTACATACCGCCATTATCCCCTGGGAATTGACAGTAAGTTTGATTTCATCAAAGAGTTTGTCGGAAAGTCTGTATGTATTCTCTGCGAAAGGAACATTTCCTCTGTAACTTTCGGATATGAGTAGAGAACATAATTCAACACCGTTTTCCCGTGCGTCGTTGACCAGTCGCTCTCCTTCAATGATAAACTCTCCCGTTTTCTTTCTGTAGGATGCCAAATCAAGTTTCTTTATATGAGTAATAAGTTTGTTTTTGTTACTGGTAATTTCAGTCATATTAATCATTTCCTTAAGAAAACAAGGGTGTAAAAAATCAATTTTTACACCCCTTTAATGTTATAAAATATTATAATGCAGCTTTTGCCTTTTCAACAAGTGCTGTAAAAGCAGCAGGATCTGCAATAGCAATTTCAGAAAGCATCTTTCTGTTCATATCGATATTTGCTTTCTTAAGACCGTTCATAAACTGTGAATAGTTGATGCCGTTCATCTTGCAAGCAGCGCTGATTCTTGTGATCCAGAGTCTTCTGAAATCTCTCTTTCTCTGCTTTCTTCCAATGTATGCATATACCAATGATTTCATAACAGCCTGTTTGGCAGTTCTGAATAATTTGCTCTTTGCACCTCTGTAACCTTTTGCGAGTTTTAAGACTCTTTTACGTCATTTTCTTGTTGCTAACGCACCTTTAACTCTAGCCATTAGTAACTCCTCCTTCTAATATTATTTATAAAGTATCAATTTCTTGATTGTTGCTTCATTTGCTCTTGAAGCGTAAGCGGCTTTTCTCAAACCTCTTTTTCTCTTTGTAGACTTCTTAGTCAGAATGTGACTTCTGAAAGCCTGACCTCTTTTTACCTTGCCGTTTTTTGTAAGACCAAATCTCTTTGCAGCAGCTTTACGAGTTTTGATTTTAGGCATAACGTACAACTCCTTCCAATTTTTAAAATTTTTATATAAGTCTTTATAAGTATCAAAGACAAAATAAACAATATTACTTAGGGCTTACAACAACAAACATATTTCTTCCCTCAAGTTTGGGCGCTTTGTCTGTTGAAGAATACTCAGAAAGTGCTTCTATGAATTTCTCAAGAAGTGATGCACCAATCTGTGAATGGTTAACCTCTCTGCCTCTGAAACGGACAGTGATTTTCACCTTATCCCCCGCCTTAAGGAACTTAATTGCATGATTAACCTTTGTGTTGAAGTCGTTGGAATCTATAGACGGTGAAATTCTGATTTCTTTTGTATTTACAACCTTCTGATTCTTTCTGTTTTCTTTTTCTCTCTTGGCAATTTCGAATTTATATTTGCCATAGTCCATAATTTTGCATACGGGCGGTGTTGCCTGCGGAGCAATCTTAACAAGATCAAGATTTGATTCTTCAGCCTTGGCCAATGCTTCCTTTACGGAAACAACACCCAACTGAGCGCCGTCTGCTCCGATAAGTCTTACTTCCTTATCTTTGATTTCTTCGTTAATCATCAATTCGTTCTTAGCGATGGTAAAGCACCTCCAAAAAAAATTATACAATGAAAAAAGACAGATGGAAATCCACCTGCCCATTAATAAACAAATAAGCATATTAACCTTACCGATACCTTTAAACCGTAAGGTGAGAAGTGGACTTCTGCTTTATTTTCACGGTATTTACTACCAACATTTGATATACTACACTACTTTTGTGCGTTTGTCAATAGTTTTTTTGAATTTTTTATACAGGTCTCAGTTTAATAAAACCGTCTTTCTCCTCTATGATTCTGTCAGCGATTGTACAGTGGCTTTTGTTATCTGCGGTAACATATGTGACTGTGTGTGATCCTCTGAATGAAAGTTTCACATATCCATTTTTGAAATATTCACTTTCATCAGTTTCAATTTCTCTTACCATCCGGTCATTCTCCCAATAGCCAAACACAACGCCTCTGCCGAGATGTATAAATCTTCCTCTGCCCTCTCTTTTGTTATTACGGAATTCTCCTTCAAAAGAGTCGCCGTTTCTGTAGTGATATGTGCCGTGACCGTGCATCAGTCCGTCTTTGAATTCTCCTGTATATTTTGCTCCGTTTGAGAAATAAAATGTACCGAATCCATCCATTTTGTCATTATTCCAGTCACCTTCATATTCTGTATTATTGGGAAAATACGCCATTCCTTTACCATGGCGTACATCATTTGAAAATGTACCTACATATCTTGTGCCGTCAGATGACAGAAATTCACATTTACCTTCTCTTATGTCATCCTTGAAATGACCTACATACTTATCTCCACCAAAAAAGGTTTCACATCCGTAGCCGTTTCTTTTGTCATTACGCCACTCTCCGGTGTAGTATTCATCCTCGGAATAAGAAAGTTTCCCTTTGCCGTGTCTTGCACCGTTGGAAAATTCACCTGCATATACTTCGCCGTCCTTATAATTCATTACTCCCTTTCCCCAGGGAATATCATTATATGTTTCACCAAAATAAGTATTGCCGTTTTTGTATGTGATTTTTTTCTTTATAAGATTATTCTTTATTTCATCTTTAAGTTTTGTTTCTTCATATCTTTCTACAATTGTGCAGCCACAAAAGGGACATTCCTCACTATATGAGGGGAAATGCCTTGTACAGTCAACACACCAGTATCCTGCCATATCATTCTCTCCGTTATCAAAGTATG
>JAZSJF010000176.1:0-2372 GCA_045534195.1 Clostridia bacterium
CCGGATATACAGTATCAGGTTATGATCCTTATACACCGGGAGAAAAGATAATCACAGTTACTTACGGTGCATATACAGATACATTTACCGTAACTGTAAGCGAACCTGAACCGCCCGTACCTGCAAAACTGATTGAATTAAGACTCGAATCATTGCCATATAAGACAGAGTATGTAGTCGGCGAAGAACTTGACCTTACAGGTGTTAAGGTAATGGCAGACTATGACGATGGTACATCAAAAGAAATTACAGAATATGATGTTTCCGAATTTGATCCGACAACTCTGGGTACACAGATAATCGGACTTGCATATGAAGAACATATGGTTACATTTGAAGTGGTTGTAAGAAATGCCAATACAGATTCATCAATCAAGTATCCTCTTGGAGATACATCAGACTATGAAGTGTCTGCCACATTTGTGAATGAAAACGGAGAAAAGGTTGAATCAGTAAACCGTGGCGAAAAAGTTTATATGCTTCTTGAACTCAAGAACTTCAAAACTCTCAATGCAGGTTTTGTAAAAGTAGAACTTGACGGTGCTACTATCGTATCAGAAAGGGATATGCTTACAAACAGTATCTTCTTCAAGGATTATGATATGTCAGTAAGCGGATTGGGAGACAATAAGGTTGTTTACGGATTGTCTACAGATGTATCAAATCTTACAGAAATCAATCATAATGTAAGATACCACAAATTTGATGGACCAACAGACCTTGTACTTGCACTGTATGAAATCGAACCTTATGCAACTGTATCAGAGGTTCACGCAAATGTAAGCCACAACCTTAAAGTAGGTGACGCAAACGGTCTTACAGGTAACATCCCTGCAACTGCAGAAGACCTCATTATCAGAGGCGATGATGTTGTTATTGAAAATGCACCTGTACCTGATGTAGTAACATATTCAAATGCAACAGCAACGCTTACCAACAACATTTTTGACCGTCAGCCTACAACTGCAGATTTTGTTGCAAGACTTAAGGTTACAGTAGATGAATTCATAAACGGTGTATACAATCAGACAATTGAACTTCCGCTTTCATCTGTTACTTACAGTATAGTATTTGATACAGTGACAAATGCTGCTATAATCACATTTGCAGATAAATATGTTGAAGTTCCGGGCATCACATTGTCTTATACAATAACTGCACCTGATGTAGTGACATACAACGGCAAAGCAGAACTTAACAACAATGTATTTACTCACATTCCGTCAATTGCAGAGTTTATCGCAAAACTTAATGTTTCTGTGGATAAATTTGTAAACGGAGCATTTGTACAGACAATCAAACTGTCACACTCAGCAGGTGATTATGATGTTGTAATCAATGCAGAATCAAACCACGCAGTAATCACATTTATGGGTGCTTATGCAGATACACCAAGCCTTGCAGTACCGTTCACAGTAGTACCTCAGGATACTCCTGTAATCACTGTAGACAGTGTAAGAGCAAATGCAGGCGGCACAGTAGATGTTGCAATCTCTATTGAAAACAACCCGGGTATCCTCGGTATGCAACTTGATCTCGGATTTGACCCAAGACTCAAACTTGTGGATATATTCAGACCTTCAGGTGCTGCATTGAGCGGACTTGATTTCACAAAACCGGGCATACTTGATTCAACAATCCCGTTGGTACTTCCAATCGAAGGAATGTATGCAGATGATTCAAACGGAAACTTCCTTGTATTGAGATTTGAAGTTTCTGATTTCGCACAGTACGGTGATGAATATCATATTTCACTGGGATATGCAAACGGAAATATCTACGACAATGACCTTAATGATATTGTTTGCAACATTATTAACGGTAAGATTACAATCGAAGGATTTACTCTCGGCGATGTAAATAAAGACGGTAAAGTTGACGAAGAAGATATCACAACTCTCCAGAAGGGTATCGCAGGCGGATACGGAATCGTATTGGATATGGCTGCTGACCTTAACGGTGACGGTATCTACAACATCAAGGATATCACATTGCTCAGAAGACTTATTGCAAATATGAATTCAACAGTAGCTCCTGCACCAACTCCTTCAGTTACTCCTGACTACACAGTTAAGGACGAAATTGTGGAGCTTCCGGGATATGATTTATAAAATAAGTTGATTGTCCTATGACAAAAACCCCCCGCAAACTTATGTTTGCAGGGGGTTTTTAGTGTGAAAATATTCCAGTATAAAAAATTACCCATCATGGATGGTACCTGATGGGTAATTTTAAAATATCCTCTGTTATTTGATATTTTATTTAAGCTGATTATTACTTTTCCATCATTTTGCACTTTACACTTTGCATTTGTTTATTCAATGACTTTATCATTGAATAAACATCGCATCATCGAAGTTTATTGTTTATGT
>JAZSJF010000389.1:0-1925 GCA_045534195.1 Clostridia bacterium
TCGAGACCTGCTCTTTTCAGTTTTTTGTCATCAATCTCAAATCCCATAGGTTTCACTATATGGAGTTTCGCCCCCGTGCAGGCACAGGTGCGGGCGATATTTCCAGTATTTTGCGGAATTTCCGGACTGACAAGTACTATATTAAACATATTGTCACCTTAATTTATAATGTATTCATAAAATCTGCAAGTCTTTCGAGTGCTTCTGTAATCTGCTTAACCGAATATGCATATGACACTCTCAAAAATCCCTCGCCCGATTCGCCGAATGCAGTGCCGGGAACAAGAGCAAGTTTCTTTGCCATAAGAAGTTTTTCACAGAATTCTTCTGATTTCATTCCCGTACTTTGAATGGACGGGAATATATAAAACGCCCCCTGAGGTTCAAAGCAGGTAAGTCCGAGACTGTTGAATCCGTCTACTATAAGACGTCTTCTTCTGTCATACTCATCACGCATTTCCTCGATTGCCGAATCACCGTTTCTAAGTGCTTCAACAGCCGCATACTGGCTGACAGTGGGAGCACACATAATCTCATACTGATGTACCTTTGTCATAGCCTTGATTATTTCTTCGTTACCGCACACATATCCCATTCTCCATCCTGTCATGGCATATGCTTTTGAAAAACCGTTTACAAGAACAGTTCTGTCTTTCATATCGGGGAATGAAGCAATGGATACATGTTTTTTGCCGTATGTAAGTTCCGCATAGATTTCATCGGAAATGACCATAAGATTATTTTCTTTTACAACCTGAACTATTTCTTCAAGGTCTTCCTTTGTCATTATAGCCCCTGTAGGATTGTTCGGATAAGAAAGAACAAGAAGTTTTGTCCGTGGTGTAAGATACTTAAGGATATCTTCTTTTGTAAGTTTAAATGAATTCTCTGCAGTGGTTTTCACAGGAACAGCAACACCGCCTGCGATAATTGCACAAGGCTTATAACATACAAAACTCGGTTCAGGAACGAGTACTTCATCACCGGGATTCAGAAGTGTTTTCATTGCAGTGGCAATGGCTTCGCTTCCGCCTACGGTAACAAGAGTTTCTTTATAATTATAATCAAGATTGAATCTTCTCTTAAGATAATTACATATTTCTTCTCTTAATTCCATCATACCTGCATTGGAAGTATAATGTGTTCTTCCCTTTTCGAGAGAATATATACCTGCATCTCTTACAGACCAGGGAGTAACAAAATCAGGCTCACCTACCCCAAGACTTATAGCACCATCCATTGTAGCCACAATATCAAAAAACTTTCTTATTCCTGAAGGAGGCATTACCTTTATTTTGTCATTGATAAATGATGAAGGATCAAATGTCATAATGTAATCACCTCTCTGTCATCTTCAATGGTGTCTTCAAATATAACATCGTCGTGTTTATATTTCTTGAGAACGAAATGAGTTGCCGTACCAAGTACAGACTCGAGAGGAGCCAGTTTTTCTGACACAAAAAGGGCAACTTCTTTCATAGATTTACCCTGTATAATAACCATAAGGTCAAAGCCGCCTGACATAAGATAAAGAGAATTTACTTCAGTGTACTGATATATTCTCTCTGCAATTCTGTCAAAGCCGCCGCCACGCTGAGGTGTAACCTTCAGTTCAATCATAGCGGTGACAATTTCACGGTTTGTCTTTTCCCAGTTTATAACACTTCTGTCCTTCAAAATAGTGCCGTTTTTTCTGCATTCGTCGATTATACAGGCGACCTCGACCACCTCCATGGAAAGCATGGCGGCTATCTGTTCCACCGATGTAGTACAATCTTTTTCCAAAATGCTCAAAACCTGCTCTTTTTTGTTGTCCATAGTATTTTCTCCTTTTTGTATTTGGAAATTCTTTCCCATATTAAAAATATTATACAATAATTCAGATGTATTTTCAAGAAAAATTTTTGAAACAAAAAAGAAAGCCG
>JAZSJF010000425.1:0-3021 GCA_045534195.1 Clostridia bacterium
ATAGTTCATCATAAGAGTGAACAGTGTTTCGTTTGAATTAAATCTTGTCTTAAGATATGCAGGTATAAGTCCCCACACTGCCCCGGCAAGAATACTTGATACCAACATAATAAGTATAAGAAGGGGTGTGGGAAGTTTATCACCGAGAAATATCATACAGGTAGCAGTAGCAAGTCCACCTGCAAGAATCTGTCCTTCACCGCCGATATTCCAAAATTTCATCTTGAATGCGGGAGTCAATGCAAGTGAAACACAAAGAAGAATTGCAGTGTTCTGAAACAGATTCCACACAAGACGCGTTGTTCCCACTGCACCGTTAATCATAGTAAGATACACTTTTACCGGATTAAGTTTTGTAAGTGCAACTGTTATAACACCGCAGACAATAAGTGCCGCAATAACAGAAATGACTCTGATAGTCCAGGCTTTCCACCAGACAATGTTATCTCTCTTTGCAATATGAACCGGAGGTACACTTAATGCTGATGCAATAGAATTATTAATCTTACTCATTATCATTTCCTCCCTTTTCCTCATTATAATTATCTGCGGACTTTGTCATAAGAAGTCCGATTTCTTCTTTTGTGGTGGATCTGCCGTCTACGATTCCGGTCACCCTTCCGCCACCGATAACCATTATTCTGTCACACAATTCTATCAGTACGTCAAGATCTTCACCAACAAATATTACAGCCACACCTTTTTTCTTCTGTTCATTCAGAAGATTATATATGGTATATGATGAATTTATATCCAGACCTCTTACCGGATATGCCGCCATAAGTACAGATGGAGAAGATGCTATTTCTCTTCCTACGAGAATTTTTTGTACATTACCGCCTGAAAGTCTTCTTACAGGTGTGTATGCAGAAGGTGTAACAACCTCAAGTCTGTCAATAATTTCTTCGGCAAGTGATTTAGGTTTCTTTCTCTGCAAAAATACAGATTTGCCCTTTTTGTAACTACGAAGCATCATATTGTCAATGATATCCATATTACCGACAAGTCCCATACCAAGTCGGTCTTCAGGAACAAAAGCAAGTCTGACGCCTAAATTTCTTATCTCAATAGGTGTTTTGTCACGAAGGTTTTCTTCATTGCCGGTCTTTGGATCAAAGTATACAATCTTACCACTGTCAAGATGCTGAAGTCCTGCAATTGATTCGAGAAGTTCTCTCTGTCCGCTTCCTGCATTACCCGCTATACCGAGGATTTCTCCTGAACGGGCTTCAAAAGAAACGTTGTCAATGACCTTTACACCTTCTCTGTTTATACAACTGATGTTTTCTACTTTCAGTCTGTCGGCAGAGTTTTCGGGTTCGCTTCTCTCTATATTGAGAGAAATCTTTTTGCCAACCATCATTTCGGTAAGTTGAGATTCATTTGTTTCGCTTGTTTTAACTGTGCCCTCATACTCACCCTTTCTTAATACTGCCACATTGTCGGATATAGACAATACTTCATGAAGTTTGTGGGTTATAATGATGATTGCCTTGCCATCGTTCTTCATATTTCTGAGAACTTTGAAAAGTTTCTCAGTTTCCTGAGGAGTAAGTACGGCAGTAGGTTCATCAAGAATAAGTATATCAGCACCTCTGAAAAGCACTTTTATAATCTCAACTGTCTGCTTTTCCGAAACTGACATTTCGTATATTTTTTTGTAAGGATCAAGTTCAAATCCATACTGTGATGTGATCTGTTTAATCTTTTCGATATACTTTGGCATATCAAAGCCCTTTTCGTCACTTAATCCAAGGACTATATTCTCTGCAGCACTGAACACATCAACAAGTTTGAAATGCTGATGTATCATACCGATTTTATATTTAAATGCATCCTTTGGTGATGAAATAACCACTTCTTCGCCATCAATAAACATCTGACCACTGTCAGGATAGTATATACCTGACACCATATTCATAAGGGTGGTTTTTCCGCTTCCGTTTTCACCGAGAATTGAAAGGATTTCTCCTTTTTTCACCTTAAGTGATACATTTTTGTTTGCCACGACACTACCAAAGGTCTTTGTAATATCCTTAAGTTCCAGAGCAATATTATTATCCATATCTGTCTCCAATCCGTATTATTTGTCCTTTGATAAACTCACATCACCATTATTTATCAAAAAACAAATATATATTTTTTAAAAAACAACAGGGGTTGTAAAGTTATTTACAACCCCCAATAAACAAATTAGAACATACTGTTCAACAATGTGATACCATCAATCTGAAGGTCAAAGTATGGAGCTGAACGGTATTCGGATTCGTGGAAGTATCCGTCTGCGATAACTTCTGTATCCTTTTCATATGCTGCATCTGTATCAACATCTGCAAGGTAAGAATCAAGTTTCTTGCCGTCAACTGTGAAGTTTGCTGTGTCAAATACATTGATTTCACCTGAGATAAGTTTAGCCTTAGCAGCTTCGATTGCTTCTTTTGTACCCTTTGCTGCAACTTTTTCGTTTATATCTGTAAGTTTTACAGAACCAGCTTCAAAGCCTTCGCACCAGTCAAATGGAATTTCTTCGCCTTTAACTGAAGCATTGATAATAGTCTTGAAGTATGGTGTCCAGTCAATTCTTGAAGAAACGATAAATGTGTTTGGACATGCTGCTTCTGTGCTACCATTGTAAGAAACATTTGGAACTCCTGCATTTTCACAAGCAGTAGGAGCACCCATAGAGTCAGCATGCTGACTGATAAGTACACAGTTGTTAGAAAGAAGTTTTGTTGCTGCTTCTTTTTCAAGAGCTTCATCATACCAACTTCCTGTAAACTGAACTTCCATTGTTACAGATGGGCAAACAGATTTTGCACCGAGGAAGAAAGATGTGTAACCTGAAATAACTTCAGCATATGTGTAAGCACCTACATAACCCATCTTGGCCTGTTCTGCTGTAATCCTACCGCTTTCAATCATTTCGTTAAGTTTCATACCTGCTGCAATACCTGCAAGGTATCTTCCTTCATAGATAGAAGCAAAAGCATTGTGGAAGTTAGCAACGTTTTCAGTATGAGC
>JAZSJF010000234.1:0-11959 GCA_045534195.1 Clostridia bacterium
CATTGATAACGATAACTTCAAGACATATATTGAGGAATACCTTGCTACTCTTACAGATACATCTGATAACAAAAAGAAACTTGCTTCTTATATGAAGGGTTACATCAATGCAACAGGCGAAGGTAAAGCATTTACAGATTATCTTACAGATATGACAAATGAAGACCTTGCTAAATACATCGCTGACAATCTCAAAGATGCAATGGATGATACAAACATCAATGCATATATCACAAATTATATCAACAAGCTTTCAGAAGATGACTTTAAGGCATATGCAGAGCTCTATATCAACAGCCTTGATGCCGATACAAAAGAAGCTTACATCAAATCATACCTGGGTACACTTACTGCAGAACAGCTTGCGGAGAAAGCAGCAGACTATGTACTGGGACTTAATGATAAGAAAGGCGAGCTTACCAAATATATCGGAAAGGTTTCAGACAGTGACCTTGCAGAATATATTTCCGATTATATTAAGGAAAACAGTTCAAACGAAACTATTATCGGATATATAATCGATTATGTAAAAGCAGAAATTTCATCTGAAACACCAAATGCAACAGTTATGAATAAGGTGGTTCAGTTCATAACAGACAATGCAACATCTCTCGATGCTGTTAAGGATGTTATGAAAGATGTACTTCCTGAATATGTTCCGGCAATTGAGAGAACAACTCTTGAAAGCCGACTCGAAGATTACTTTGAATCAGTTGAAGGCAGTGCTGACTTTAACAAAATGATAACAAAGTATCTCGAATCATTGGGATATGATCCTGACAGTGTTGGTGAGGACATTATAGATGCTCACAAGCCTGATGTTATTCCGTATGTTGTGGATGAACTTATAAAAGAAAACAGTGAAGTGTTCGAAAAGGATCCTGAAACAGGTGAATTCACAAACAAGTGGTTTAATGTAGAAGATGCAATTGACAGCTTCATTACCAATGCAGATTTCATTAAAGAGATGATTGAAGTTGAAGGTGTAATGGATGACATCATTGATAACGCTAATGTAATCAATGTTATCACTGCAGACAATCAGTTCAAGTCACAGATTATGGCTATGATTACTGATGTAAACAATGCAGAAGTATTGAATAATGCTGTCAATACTGTTGTAGGTGATTCTAATAAAAAGGCAACTGCCATAGATCTGGTTATCACATCTATTCTTAATAGCACAAGTCAGTCAGATGAAATCAAGTCACTTGTTCTTAAGATGATTTCAAAACAGGGCACAGACTCAACAGTTAATGATCTTGCAGGATTCCTTAAGGACAATCTCGGATCAAACGGATATGCGTTAGAGGGTGCAATAGGATATATTTACGATCATCTTGATACAGAAATCGGCACTATCATCAATCATATTAAGAATCCTTCTTCTGATACAAGTGCACTTATCACAAAGATTTCTACAGAGATAGTAAAGAATCCTTTAAAGAGAACAGAGATCATCGGACTTATTGTTGATTTCATCACAAAACCTGTCAACGCAGACAAAAAGAATGAAATCATCGATAAGGCGATTAATCAGCTTATAGAAGACAAGGAAGAGCTTTCCAACTACATTGCTTCTATTTTTAAGGAAGAAGAAGGCGTAGAAAATACCAAGAAAACTGTGTTTATCGCATCGATAAAGAGTGTAATGTTCAGTAATGAAAAAACTGAAACAGCTATTAAGAAAGACATCAAAGACTTTGTAAATGTAATCATCACATCAAAGAACACATTTGGAAAGAAGACACTTATTGATACTTATGTTGATGATATCTGGGCGGTTGAAAAAGATAGAAAAGACTTTATCAACGAACTTGCATCCAAGTTTGTAACTGATGCTCTTTTCCGCGGTGAGGTTATGGAAACTGCAATTGACACAGTTATCAACACACCTGCACTTAAGGAAAAACTTGTAGATAAACTTCTTGGATTTATCGAAGAGTCTGACACACATCTTGAAGCAGTTGTTAAGAAAGTTGTAGAAAAGATGGTGGGCGATGGCACATCAGAAAATCCGGGAGATGCCGATCTTAAGGATAAGATGATAGACTTTATTGTTGATTATCTTAAGAAGCATCCTGATGACCTTGACGAAATTGTAGATGAAGTTCTTACGGATGATCCGGAAGTAGACGGTGAACTTGGCGATATGCTCAATGAATTTGTTCGCCAACTCATTGAAGAAGATAAGTTTACAATTTATGAAAGCAATAAATTTATTGCAGAAGGAATGTATCTCAAACTTTCCGAAATGGCAGATTACACATCTCTCTTTGAGATGGTACCTGATAAGGTTGAAACACTTTATAAGAAGATAGAAAGATTCCTTCCGGAAGATATAATTCAGACAATTTACTCAAGAACAATCAATGAATATCTTACACAACTTGACAACGGAATCAAAGCGGTTACAGAAACAACAAACGGAGATGCAGAAACATTTGTTACTCTTACTGTTAACCCTGTAACAGAACTTCTCAATCCGCTTTATGACAGAGCGTTGAATAAGGCAGAAATGAAACTCAATAATCATTTCTTCTACAATGAGAACGAATATCTCCAGGAAATTGTTGATATCCTTACACCTTCAGCAATGCTTGACGGAAGTGACAGCGAAGCAACAGACATTCTTTCAGGATACAGATTGAGAGAATTCGACGACTATTACTTCCTCCTTATGAGACTCAGTGTTCTCGGAGATGATACTGCTCAGTGGTATATTGATACATACGGAGAGGAAAAAGCAGATCAGATTCTTGACGGTATCAAATCAAGAATTATGAAAGCATTCAGTTATTATAACAAACTTCTTGCAGTTGTTGATGAATATACAAAAGAAGGAACAGTTCCTGACAGACTTGACAATGAGTATGTAGATAAACTTATCGACATTCTTGATGCTAAGTTCCCATTCATCGACAAACTCCTCAATAAGTTTGATGATTCCAGACTTGACAGACCGGTTGAAGAATCTGATTACGACAGATTCTATCAGGTACTTGATCTTATCTTCGGAAACAGAACATATGTTGCTGATGATCTCTTTGATTCAAAGTATGCAGATAAACTTGACAGATTCAGAGTAGATGATGATACATATCAGATAACAAGAGAAAACCTCGGTACAGTTACATTCAAGAGAGGACACAAATAAAATATAAGGAGAATATATAATGAAAAGAGTTTTATCATTAATACTCATCTTTTGTATGACTCTATCTCTCCTTTTTACAAGCAGTGTAATGGCAGATTCCAAAGTGACATTTTCGGATGTCACTTTGGGAACTGATTTAGGTAATGCAATCTACAAACTTGTAGAAAAGGGAGTTGTTGTAGGTTATCCTGACGGTACATTCAAGCCGGATAACAACCTTACCCGTGCAGAACTTACAAAAATGATTAATTTAGTATTCGGATACACAGAATCTGATGCAACAGGATTCAATGATGTCACCGATGCAGATTGGTTCAAGCCCTATGTGCTTGTTGCAAAAAAGGCAGGATATATCAAAGGTTTTGAAGACGGAAGTTTCAGAGGAAATCAAAACCTTACAAGAGAACAGGCTTGTGCAATCGTTTCAAGATGTGCAAACCTTAAAGAAACAAAAATGCTTATCAAAATATCCGATCCTGTTTCCGATTGGGCGGATGTTGATGTGAAGAAGGTTATCGCTGCAGGATTTATGAGTGTAGAAGAAGGCGATAAATTCAGAGCAAAAGAAGATATCACCAGAGGAGAACTTGCATTACTTCTCAAGAAATATATCGATACACAGACTCCGGTAGTTGTCCCACCTGTAATTAATGTAGGTGGCGGCGGAGGTGGCGGTGGCGGTGGTTCTACAGGAACTACAACACCTACAACCCCGACTCCAACTCCAACACCAACACCCGATCCGACACCGACACCGGCTACTTACACAGTAACCTTTAATACAGATGGGGGCTCTGCAGTTTCTTCACAGACTGTCACTGAAGGTGCAACAGTGTCAAGACCGTCAAATCCTACAAAGGAAGGACATTCATTTGGTACATGGATGAAAGATGGTGCAGAGTATAACTTTGGTGATGCAGTAAATTCTGACATAACACTTGTTGCAACCTGGACAAAGAGCAAATATCTTGTTTCATTTAACTTCAATGAAGGTACACTTAACGGTGATGAGATTCTTGAACTTGAAGTAGAGTGGAAGGATACAGTTGCAAATCCGGGAACCCCGCAAAGAGAGACAACAGGCGGATTTACATATGAATTTGCCGGATATACACTTTCCAAAAATGGTGATGACTTCTTTAGTTTTGATACAGAAATAACGGATAATACCGCACTCTTTGCAAAATGGACAGAAGTTCCGGTAGACATTGATCAAACTGAATTGCTGAATAATTTAAACGGAATAATTGATAATTTCAATAATCATCCATACGACGAAATAAATGATGAAGAACTTCTTTTGAAAGTTATGGAAGTAAAGGATAATCTTGTTCGTGCATTTGAGAGTGCTGTAAATGCAATCAACAACGGTGAAACTGTAACCGAAGAATATTTGAGAGAAAACTGCATAGATGAGTATAATGCAGTAAAGGCTATTTATAATTCAATTCCCGATGAAGGTGCAAACAGTAAGAGAACTCAATTTGACAACATTTTTTTTGAAATAGGTGATAGTTATCTTACATATCTTGCTGATTATTTCGGAGTATTTTTCTAAAAATCAAAAACTGTGATGAAAATTTTTCATCACAGTTTTTTTGTGCGACAAACTATACACATATGTCCACAAGGATTATATCGTCGCCGATTTTTTTGATTTTTTCCCAGGGAATGACAGTTTTTCCTTTTGAAAATATTCCTGCGTTTTTTCCGGGAACAATAATTGCCGATATTTTTCCGGATGTTTCATCTATTTCCATATCGTATACATATCCCAGTTTTTCTCCTTCTGTTACATTTACTACTTCTCTTGATTTGAAATAAGACGCTTTAAACATTATATTCCTCCTTTTCTATTATTAGTATGATTAAATTATATCAAGTATGAAATACTATAGATTGAAGCAATGCTTCAAATTTTTTTGGGCAGGTGAAATTCAGTATGTGTTCAAAAGGTTATATATCGGGTATGATTACCGGTGCAATCATCGGAATGGCGGTTGCAGTCATTGCTGACCCTATGAGAGATAAGCACCACAGACAGATAAGACGAAAAACAAATCAACTTGTGAGAACTGTCAGTGATGCAATAGATAATATGATGGACAAATAATTCCCGATGCAACTGTATCTGTTTGTGTTTTATATAACAGATACAGTTGTTTTTTGTATTTAATGTCAAATTTGGTTGATTTTTGTATGGATATAAGAGTATAATGTAAATATGTAAAAATTATATTGGGGGAATTTTTATGTGGTTTATATTAGCACTTTTGTCAGCGGTTTTTGCCGCACTTACATCCATACTGGCAAAGGTTGGTATTGAAGGTGTAAATTCAAATCTTGCAACAGCCATTCGTACTGTGGTTGTGGTATTTATGTCCTGGGGAATGGTATTTATAACAAATGCCCAAAAGGGAATTTCGGCAATTACAACAAAAAGCTGGACATTTCTCATACTTTCGGGACTTGCTACAGGTGCATCCTGGCTTTGCTATTACAAAGCACTTCAGGTTGGCGAAGCATCAAAGGTTGTACCCATAGATAAACTGAGTGTGGTTATTACTCTTATTCTTGCATTTGTATTTTTGCATGAACAGTTCACAGTTAAGTCTCTCATTGGATGTTTCCTTATAGGTGCAGGAACTTTGATAATGGTAATCTGATTTTTGAAAGGTGATATTTAATAATGAAAGAAACAAAAAATTATGATCTCTCTCTGGGTAACTGGGGACCGTACAACAAGGAATATCTGGGTATATCTCATATATCCAATCCTGATATCGGTCAGACATTCAGTGTGGAACTTTTCCCGGGAATGTTCAGAAAAAACATTATTGCCTGTCCTACATGCAATGACAACGGAGTAAAGATGTGGGGGGCTAATCCTTCTCTTACTCATTTTGCATACAGATATGAACTTGAATGGAAAGATAATGTTTATATGGACGCTCATTTTGATATAACCGATGACAGTGTTGTAAAAATTCAATGTCAGGTGGTAAATGATACCGATTATGAAAGAAGCGTAAATTTAAATCTCTGTGCATGTGTTAAATACCCATATATCAAGTGTGGAGCAAATTACAAAAAATATTACAAAAGATGTTTGTGCAAACCTGATGATAGTTTTGTTTATATAAATGCAGTTGACTATACCGATATATCATCATCTATGCTTATTGCCAAAGACGGAAAATATCTTTGCGAAGAGATGGGTGATTATTGTACAGGCGGATATACATATATTGACGGCAAACATTTTACCGATAAATCTCATTATGTGGAATATGATCTGAACAGAGAAATTTCATCTGCGGGATTAAGATATAAATCTGATAAGAACACAAGCATTGTTGTAATGATTGACGGCAAAGAATACAGTATAAATCTTAATAAAACTGATGACAGATTTGACTATTGTTCAATAGATGTGCCTGATGCATATGCAAAGAAACTGAAGATTATGATTGCTGACAGTTGTGTATCCCTTGATTGTATCATTGCGGGACATAATGCAAAGAATGCAGAATTTATCTGTGACAAAAATCAGTTTGGGCCTGTATATAAAGATATAAAAGACAATACAATGACACTAAGGTATGCTCATTCAGAGTATGAATATCAGATTCAGTGGAATGAGGAACCTGATAAAATCCGTACATTGTATACAGACGATGCAGGTAAACTTCTGGAAAATAAAATCCACGACCATGTGTCTTATGAGATTCGTGATACAGACGAAAGCCGGAATGTATATGAAAATATATTTACAAAGCCTGTTTATCTGAAACCTCATTCAAAGGGAAAATATTCATTTGTAATCAGATCAAGGAAACTTTCGGAAGAATATCACTCTGCATCCAAAAAAACTCACAGAATATATGAAACAATGCCGAATTCAGACGGCAATACATATAAGTTTTCTCAGAATATTATGAGTTATACTGCTCTTTTAAATGTGGTATATCCTATATATACAAGAAGAGGATTTATCAGACACAACACACCCGGAAGAATATGGGATTCCCTTTATACATGGGATTCGGGATTTATCGGTCTGGGACTTTCAACAATGGATTTTGACAGAGCATTTGACTGTCTTAATACATATCTTACACCGGTAGGGGATAAGCATTCACCATATATATTCCACGGCAGTGTAGTTCCTGTGCAGATTTTTCTCTATCAGCAACTTATAAATAAATTTCCTGATAAGATAAAAAAACTTAAAGCCATTTATCCTATGATAAAGGATTATTATGACTTTTTTAAAAACCTGGACAAAGCATCAGGTCTTGACTCAAATCTTCTGAAGACATGGCACATATTTTATAACAGCGGTGGTTGGGATGATTATCCGCCACAGAAGGCGTTGAGATATAATACGGATTTGTATGATGACACCTGCAGTTATGACAATACCACACCGGTTATTACCACGGCTATAACAGTTCTTATAGCAAGAATAATGAAAAATATTTCTGTTTCTTTGGGATATACAGATGACATCAGTTCATTTGACGAGGATATCAGTAAATACTCCCGCGCAGTACAAAGCAATCTGTGGGATGACAAAACGGGATATTATTCATATATGGTTCACGATAGTAACGGAAAGCCAAAAGAATTTTTGAGATACAAAGACGGAACAAATTTCAATCTTGGTTTTGATGGGATATATCCTTATATTGCAGGTATTTCCAATGAATACCAAAGCAAACGAATAAAGGAAAATATCACAAAAGGATTATTCACAAAAGCAGGTGTAGGAGTTGTAGACACCAGAGCACCTTACTATAATCCTTACGGATACTGGAACGGTTCGGTATGGATGCCTCACCAGTGGATTCTGTATAAATCTCTTCTTGATAAAGGTGAAATTGCTCTTGCAACAAAAATTGCTTTTACGGCACTTAATGTGTGGAAAGAGGAAGTGGATGATTCATATTCATGCTTTGAGCATTTTATGTCGTTCAACAAAAAAGGCGCGGGTTTTCATCAGTTTTCAGGTTTGTCCTGTCCGGTGCTCAATTTCTTTTCTTCCTATTATATACCGGGAAGTATAGACGGGGGATTCGGAACAGTGATGAATAATGTGAAGTGGGATAAGAAAAAAACATCTGTTTCATTTGAAGTATCATCTGATTCCAAAAACGCTTATGTCATACTGTGTATGAAGGAAGGAAATGATTATACTTTCTTTGTTGATGGCAAAGAGCAAAAAGCGAAAAAAATCACATCCGGTGCATATGCAATAAAAATAGGATACGGTTGCAAGCCGGTCAAAGTGAAGAAAAACAAATAGTATATATTCAAAAGGTGGTGTAAACACAGAATTTACACCACCTTTTTGTATGATTATTTATTTAATGTTTGAACTGAATACATCAGCAACTTCTGAGATTGTTATATATGCGGTAGGATCTATCTGATGAACGATATTTCTCAGTTTGGATATCTGGAATCTGTTTACGATGAAATAAATCATAGTCTTTCTGGTATTTGAATACCCTCCGGTAACCTCTATCTTTGTAACACCGGTTTCGAATTCTTCCGTAAGGGCTTTGCATATTTCATCAGGATTGGATGTGATTATCATAGCGCATTTTGCTCTGTCGAAACCTTCTACTATAAAGTCGATGGTTTTCAGTGCCGAGTAATAGGTAACTATAGAATAGAGCGGGAGAATCCAACTGTTGATTGCTATTCCGCATATGATGTACAAAATCAGGTTGTATCCCATTACGAATGTACCAACCGAGATACCTATTTTCTTTGCAAAAATAACTGCCATAACTTCTATTCCGTCCATTGCACCGCCATACCTGATGGCAAGACCGCTTCCTATACCGGAAATCAACCCTCCGAACAGAGCACACAACAATAAATCGTTTCCTGCAAGAGGTGATGCTATGTTTACATCAACGGGAAACACATCTGTTATAAGATATGCCGTTATAGAGTATATGCACACTGTATATATGGCATAAAGAGTGAAATGAGCACCCTGTTTTCTGAGTCCGTAAATAAAAAGGGGGATGTTTAAGAGCATAAGAAATATTGGAAGTGTCAGATAATCAGGGGTAATCTGCGCAAGCAGCATTGATGTTCCTGATATACCGCTGTCATAGAGTTTCACAGGATAAAGAAACATTATTATACCTACGGCATTTACAATACCTGCCAATGTAAGCATAATCAGATTTTTGATACTGAGTGATTTAAAAAAAGCACACATTTGCTATATCTCTCCATTATTCAAATCTATATTTTTTTCTTTTAATTTAGACTCAAGTTCTTTTTTGGCTTTTACTATGTTTTCTTTCATTGTTTCTACGGATTTTTCTATACCGTCGGCAATTGATTTTGCAAACATATCCAGTACATTTTCGTCAGAGAGAAGCACTCTGTCACTTTCATTTGTGACAAATGCACATTCTACCAGTGCCGCAGGCATTGCAGTTTTTCTGAGTACCCACAGTCCCGGGCGGGAGATGATACCTTTGTCATACACATCCACATTGGCGATGATTTCTTTCTTTATATTAAGAGCAATCTCTTTTCCGCTGATTCCGTAGGAAGAACCTCCGTCACCGTTATAGAGTACCATAGTACCGTGTATTTCAGGATCTTCCACTGCATTTGAATGTATGCTTACAAACATATCTCCGTTTGCCGAGTTTGCAAAATCGGTTATTTCCTTCAGTGTAAGATATTTGTCTGTGCTTCTTGTCTGTTTGTATGAGATGCCTTTCTTCTTGAGAATGGCGGCTACTTTGTTTGCAACAGTAAGGTTTACATCTTTTTCTTTGAGAACTACATTCCCCTCAAGGTCACACCCCAATGCTCCCGGATCAGAACCGCCGTGACCTGCATCAAGGATTATGAGAATGTTGTTTTCATCTCTTGAAGCGAGAAATTTAAGTTCTGCCAGTGGATCTTTTTGTTCAGGGGTGTCGGTGTTTTCGTTTTCTGTATTATTTGTATTTTCGTCGTTTGTGTCCTCGGTTTCAGATGAATTGTCTTTTGACGGGGAAGATGGAGAAGAAGTATCTTCTGTTTCTTCGGATTTTTCTTCTTCTTTTATATATGTATCTTTGCTTCCCGTTTTTATTGTTATGACTCCTGATTTGAATGATGCACTGTAAGGCTGGGTACTTTTGCATTCGATTACCACTCTTGATGAATCATCGTGTCTTGCGAAACGGATTTCCTTTATAAATCCTGAATCGATATTCAGTTTTCCGTCGCCGCCTTTCAGGGATGTACTTTCAAAGTCAAGAACTATACGGAAGGGATCTGCAAGAATCATCATATAAGGTGATTTTTCGCAATTTGTCTTGATAGTAACAGTATCTTGAACCTCCGATTTCAGTACGGAAATGTTATTTATTGTATACACAGGTTCTTTTTCCTCTGTTTCATTTTTTATGTTGCTTTCGGTCTTTTTTTCGTTTATTTTTACACTTCGTGTTTTTTCTTCCCATTTTACTTCATAGCCCAGTGTTTCAGAAATGAATCTTACCGGCACCAGTGTTCTTCCGTCTTTTATTACAGGAGCGGTGTCCAGTACATGACGGCGGGAATTGACTACTGCGGTGTTTGAGTTTATGGTGAGGATTACCGTCTTTGATTCCGATGCAACGGTTACCTGCTTGAGAGTATCATTCCAGTATACTTTCGCATCAAACTGTTCGAATATTACCCTTACCGGTACAAGTGTTCTCCCGTTTCTGATTTCAGGCGGAACATCTGTATTTATTTTTTTGTCATTGATATACAGTGTGATTGTATCATTTGCCGCAAATGATATCATAGGAATCAAAAGAAGAATTATAAGTAACAATGATGTGATTTTCAATAGTTTCTGCAATCTGATTCACCTTCTTTTAGTATATTTTGTTATGCAATATTAAATTCGGTTGAAATTATGTCATTATAATTCTAACACAAAAAAACATAATTTTCGACAATTTTTAAATGGTGCAACCGAAATGTAATATACAATTAATAATTTGTTTAAAATAACCACAGATTGCAGGGAAATATAATGTAAAAAAAGTTAATAAAAACAGTTGACAAAGACGGATATATAGTGTATAATTATCAATGCTTTGTAAAATGTGACAGGCTTTGCTTGTTAGAATATCATCCAAAAAGAACAAGGAGGTGTTCAGTAATGAAAAGAACATATCAGCCAAATGTTAGACACAGAAGTAAGGTTCACGGCTTTAGAAAAAGAATGTCTACTGCAAACGGTAGAAAGGTATTAGCACGCAGAAGATTGAAAGGCAGAAAAGTACTTTCAGCCTAAAATACGAAGCCAAAAGACCACAGTATGTGGTCTTTTTAAGCATTAAAGGGATTTATACCCAAAGTGTGGGGTGTTTCTTTGAGAGGAACAATTAAACTGAACAGAGAATTTAAGTTTGCATACCGCAGAGGAGAAAAGTATGTTTCACGCTCTGTGGTGATGCACCACTTTAAAAACAAAACCGATGAAAACAAAATCGGTATCACTGTATCCACAGCACTGGGCTGTGCAGTTGTCAGAAACAGAGTAAAAAGGTATATTCGGGAAGCCTTTAAAGATTACAAAGCGAGAATAGATACAGGCTACAACATAGTATTTGTAGCAAGATCGAGATGCGCATACGCAGACTATAAAGAGATCAAAGCATCCATAGATGAATGTATGGAGAATTCAGGTCTTATATTATGAAGAAATTGTTTATCAGAATAATCAGATTTTATCAGAAGAGAATATCGCCTATGAAAAAAACATCCTGTTGTCGTTTT
>JAZSJF010000258.1:0-3486 GCA_045534195.1 Clostridia bacterium
TGTGCCTTTTTGCTACGAATAAACTTCGCCTCTCGACGTACACACGTACGCCTTCGGGTAACCCGAAACCAAAGGTTTCGGCTCAGTTTCTTCGTTCTGAAGTCTTTTTCCTATTCCCTCAAACAAACAAGGAACTGTAAAATAGATTTTTTACAGTCCCCTTAATATTGATTAATATTATGTTTGTTATATTATCTGCATCGACTTTTATGCATTATCTATCATATTTACAAACAATTTCTTAGCATACGGAAGTTCTGATTCAAGCAAATCAAATGTATTGAGAACAATTCTTCCGCACTCCAGATTGTATGTACCGATACTGAATCCGCCGGTATATCCCGATTTCACAGGATAACCTGTACAGAAACTCATTGCATGAGTAATGTCAGGTACAGCCTCTCCTTCTGCTTCAAGGGTATAATGGTTGAAGAAATCACCGTAAAGGTCACAATCCATAACACCTGCCTGCATTCCTTCAAAGAATGGACTTTCGTAGTTTACCACATATTCCTTATGATACAACCAGTCATTGGTGCCCACTTTTCCCGGTCTTCTGTTTTCAGGAATAAGATCTACCGAAATATCACCTTCTGCGGTAGCCTTGAAACAAACTACAGTTGCACCTTTATCCAGATATTCTTTTATTTTCTTATAGTTTTTCTTTGTTACACTTCTCACTGCTACAAGTGTACCTTCAGAATATCTTTTTGCAATTTTGAATCCATATTGTGTAAACATTTGTTCTTCTATGTCAATGCAAAGAACTTTTCTCTTTGTTTTTGACAAAGAAGGATTTATGACTGTAAACTTCTTTGTGTTGTTGCACACATCACAACCATCGATTTCAAGATGGAGTGTATACTCCCCTTCAGGATACGAAGATGTATCAAACTTTTCGTTAAATACAGGAATTACAAAGGATTTACTGTCGGAAACCGTCAAAGAATACTGACGGTGTGCATATGTAACGCCGTCTTTTTCGATACTGAGTCTTACAGGATATGTCTTTCCTGTTTTTAGTATATCAACACTTGAAATAAGCGCTTCTACCAAAAATTCTTCACCTTTGTTCACTGATGCCTTTGGCGTAATGATACACCACATTGCATCGGAAAATCCCATCTGCATTACATCTGCAATATATGGCTTATACTTTCTGTATATTGTCCAGAGTCCTTCCCCGCAGATACTGTGGTCAAGAAGTCCCGTGATACTTATACCGTTAAGATATGGATTTGATCTTACAATATTGAATTGCTTCATTCTGTACTTGGCATGATTGTTGTAACTTCCCTTAAAGAGGGTTGTTGCAAGAGGATACAGTTTGTCAAATCCGTATTTATTAAGTTCATCTCTGAAAATTTTGTCCATCTGATAAATCATCTTTACATCAGGACATATTTTCGGTCCGCCTTCTTCTTCAAATTTATTTATAAGTGTAGTGGTATCAAGCGCTGAACCAATTCCGAATTCAGAAAGGAAATACGGTCTTTTGTGAAGAACTCCCACCTGTCTGAAACGGGCAGTAATATTTGCATTGAGTTTTGGCAGGCAATATATATGAATATCACCGGGTTCATATCTGTGTGGCTCGTCTGACTGCAGTCCTTCATATTCGGACATATCGCCCTGACATCTGCAGTCCAGTCCGTCACCGTTTAAGACACAATCCCATTTTCTGCTGTAAGGATTTGAGAATGAACCCAAAGACAAATCATAATCCCATCTTCCGCTTGAAAACATTATAAGTCTTGTTTCATCAATTTCTCTTGCTGCAGGCAGACTGTCTCTTGCCACCTCAAAAAGATCTGTAGAATTTCCATCGCATTTGGTTTCATTAAGAAATCCCCATATTGTAACTGACGGATGATTTCTGTCTCTCTTTATCATTGTAATAAGATCGTCAAGATAAAGTTCCTTTGCATGAACACCGTTTCTTGTCTGCCATCCTGCTCTCGGTTCTTCATATATCATAAGTCCTATTTCATCTGCAAGGTCAAGTTGCATAGGCACTGCCACACCTGAAATAAATCTTACCATATTGAATCCCAGAGCCTTTGCCATCATAAAGTCTTTTCTTAAGAATTCTTCGTCATTGTATATATTCTGTGTTGAATATGGCACAAAGTTTCCTGTATGAGAACCCTTTAGCATAATTCTCTTACCATTCAGATAAAAATATCCGTCATCTCTGATTTCAAAATATCTGAATCCGCATCTTGTAATCATAGACTGTTCTGTATCATCAGTTTTTATTTCTGTATAAACATTATAAAGAATAGGATTTTCTGTGCTCCACAATTCATAGTTATCTACAGTTATATCTGTTGTAATAAGAGTTTCTCCCGGGTTTGTCAGTGCGGTAACACTGTTTATTTCTGTTGTATAACCGTCAGTTGTTTTCCCTGCTTTTACAAAACAACTGACTTTCTTTTTGTCATTATATTTATTTATGACAGTCATTCTCACCTGAATGTTCCCTGTCTTATGGTCGGGAATAAGATAAACATCATCAATATATACCCTGGGGATAACCTTCAGCCACACATCACCGTATATACCGGATATATTGAAATTCGCTCCGGGCATAAGTCCTTCTGCAGTTTCATTTCTGTGAGGAGTTTCCAAAAATGTATATCCGTCAATATCTCTTGTATCAGGTCTTGATACTCTGACTGTGATAATATTCTTTCCCTTTTTCAGTGCATCTGTCACATCAAATCTGAACGGATCTTCGCATCCTATATGTGTACCCACCATTTTTCCGTTGACAGACACATCTGTCTTAAGTACGGCACACTCGAAAGTAATCATTGCTATATGGTCATTATCAGGCAGTTCATCAAGATATAGTTCCTGCTGATACCATGTTATACCCGTATGGTCCTCTATGTACATATGAGGAAACGATGGCGTCTGCACCTTATACGCTTTGCTTTCATCAATTCTTTGATGATGATAATCTGTTTCATCATCATTTCCTGAAATAAGAAGCCAGTTTTTGTTTAAATCATATACTGTATTCATAACAGCACCTCCGATTAATACTTTATTTTCATATTATCACATAAAAATAGCAAATACTATAAAAACCCGCTCACAAAATATAAAATTTAATGCAAAAAACAGAATGAAAAGCAAATCACTTTTCATCCTGCTCTTTTAAAAATTTCTTTATTTCATCCAATCTCTCCGTAGCGGTTTCTCTGCCCAGCTTATAAACTGCCGTGAGATTCTCTCTTTTGTGCTCTACCCTTTTTATTATCAGATTTTCTTTTGGTCTGATTACAAGCACACTTCCCTCTTTTTCTCTTTGTTCAATATATTTAATCGTATCATTGTACATAATATATCTGTTTTGGAGTGCTTTGATCATTTCGGGATAATTTTTCAGAACTTTTTTCATAATACCCATCATTGAAGCGGGTTTCTTCACATATCCTTTTGGCTGAGTGAGTACAACAATAGATTTTTCACACCCTG
>JAZSJF010000351.1:0-8710 GCA_045534195.1 Clostridia bacterium
ACCGTTTCTTTACAGTATGATAGAAAAATACGGATGGTTTTCCAATGATGTATTGGGTGATATGATTGCCATATCCGAATCAACTCCCGGACCTATAGGTGTAAATATGGCTACATACTCCGGATATTATGTTTTCAGTCAGAATAGCGGAATGTTTCTTGGAATATTAGGGGGAATATTCACTACATTCGGACTGGTAATTCCATCTTTTATTGTGATACTTTTTGTATCGAAGATATATCAGAAATTTAAAGAAAACTCCCTTGTCCAGTCGGGATTCTACGGCATCAGACCGGTGGTGGTTGGAATGATTGGTGCAACCAGCGTTGATATGTTTTTGTCTGCGGTTATGAATAACACAGAACCACTCAATCTTATGAATTTCTTACCGCAAATCAATGTGGGAGCGGTGATTTTGTTTGCAGTTTTGCTGTTTTTGACCAATAAATACAAAAAACACCCCATTCTTTATATTATAATCGCAGGAATTGTGGGAGGAATTTTCAAATTTTAGTCAAAAACATTGAATTTGGATAATATTTGTGATATAATTACAAGACTGAAGATTCATATCATTTATGATAGAAAAAAATAAAACACGGGAGAGAGAAGTATGAAAAGTAGATATCTTTCAAAATCAAGAATATTATTTGTTTTATTTGACATCATTGTTGCGGCTTTTGCGTTTTTATCCGTCAAACTTTTGTGTTACGGAGATGTTTCGTGGATTACATATTCAAACTATGTAGATATTTCCATTATTGCAATTGCATTTGTTATTACTTATGCATTGATGGGTATTTATGATAATCTATGGTTGTATTCAGGATATTCCGACTATATCAAAATATTTACCGCATCAGTGGTTTCAACAGTTGTATCATTTGTGATTGTGCTTTTGTATCAGAAGTTTTTTGTAAAAAATCCAGTTGACTATTTTGGTGTGAGAGAATGTATACTTGCTCTTTTCTTTACAAATATAGGACTTCTTTCTTACAGAGTGGCGATAAGAGTAATCACCGTGTTTGTTATGAATAAACACAGTATCAGAAACAAAGGCAGAAAAAGACTTCTTATTATCGGTGCGGGGGAAGCATCAAGAGTTCTTATGAATGATATTCATCAGAACAATAATCTTGACTACAATGTTGTGGGCTTTATAGATGATGATCCTGCAAAAACAAATATGAGATTCTGGGGCAAGAAGGTTTATGGCTCAAGAGATAAGATAAAGGAAGTATGTGAAAGAGAAAGCATAGACGAAATCCTTATTTCTGTTCCATCTGCACCAAAGGATGAAATCAGAAAGATTCTTGAAATCTGTTCTGCCACAAATTTAAAAATCAGAATTGCACCAAGTATTGACCAGACCATTACAGGAAAATATACATTTACAAATACAAGAGAAGTACAGATAGAAGACCTTCTCGAAAGAGATGAGATCGTATTGGAAAATGATCTTATCGCTGACGAAATCGAAGGAAAGGTTATACTTGTCACAGGCGGCGGCGGATCTATCGGTTCTGAACTTTGCCGTCAGATTTCAAATTACAATCCAAAGAAACTTATTATTGTGGATATATATGAGAACAATGCCTATGATCTGCAGAATGAACTTCGTTCTTCATTCCCTTATCTTGAAATGGAAGTTCTTATTGCATCTATCAGGGATTACGAAAGACTCGACAGTATATTCTCACAATATAAGCCAAATATGGTATTCCATGCGGCTGCACATAAACATGTACCTCTTATGGAAGACAGTCCGGGAGAAGCAATCAAGAATAATGTTTTCGGCACTTACAATGTGGCTAAATGTGCAGATAAGCACAATGTAGGTAAGTTTGTTATGATTTCCACAGACAAAGCGGTAAATCCTACAAATGTTATGGGTGCTACAAAGAGAGTCTGTGAAATGGTTGTTCAGTCATTCCAGCAGATTTCAAAAACAGAATTCGTTGCAGTAAGATTCGGTAATGTACTTGGATCAAACGGTTCTGTAATACCTCTTTTCAAAAGACAGATAGAAAAAGGCGGTCCTGTTACCGTCACACATAAGGAAGTAACACGATTCTTTATGACTATTCCTGAGGCTGCACAACTTGTGCTTCAGGCTTCCGTATATGCAAACGGCGGAGAAATATTTGTACTTGATATGGGCAAACCGGTTAAGATTTATGATCTTGCAGTAAATCTTATAAGACTTTCGGGATATAAACCAAATGTGGATATGCCTATTGTTGTTACAGGACTTCGTCCGGGAGAAAAACTTTATGAAGAACTCCTTATGAATGAAGAAGGACTGGGTAAGACAAGTCACAAGAAGATATTTATCGGCCAGCCTACATTTATGGATTTTGAAGAACTGGAAAAAAATCTTAAGATACTTAGAGATGCAGTGGAAACAAAAGACAATGATGCTATAGTTTATGCACTTGAAACTGTTGTTCCTACTTATGCAGAATCAAAAAGACAAAAGAAAAAACTTGACGAAAAGATTGCAAAAGAAGAAAAAGATTTGCAGAATGTCTGATTGAAGGGAAAGATTTTTGTGGCAAAAAACACACTTATCATTGCCGCAGGCGGTGTGGGAAAACGAACAGGTCTTGATATACCAAAGCAGTTTTATATGCTTTCGGATATACCTGTAATTATCCGCACAATAAGGGTTTTTGAAAATATGTATGACATCACCGATATTATAATAACCTGTCATAAAGATTATGTGGAATACACAAAGAATATGATGAAAGAATACGGCATTGATAAGGTTAAGTGTGTGACAGAAGGCGGCGATACACGCCGGCAAAGTGTATATAATGCACTGAAGAATGTAAGTGATGATACAGATTATGTGTTGATTCATGATGCCGCAAGGCCTTTTATCAATGAGGACAGTATAAGAAGATGTATCCTTGATGCAGAATCAACCGGATGTGCCGCAGTGGGAAAGAGAGTAGTTGATACACTGAAGCGTACTGACGGGGCGGGTTTTATCACAGATACTGTGGACAGGGATAATCTATGGCAGATACAGACACCTCAGATTTTCAAAAAAGATATAATATGCGACTGTCATCAAAGATGTATAAATGATTGTTTTGAAGCCACAGATGACTGTATGATATGTGAAAGATACGGATACAGTATTAAGATTACGGAATCTTCATGTAACAATATAAAAATTACAGACAAAAGTGACATTCAACTTGCGGAGGCGATTCTTAATGTTTGATTTGAGAATTGGCACAGGATATGATGTGCATATACTTACAGAAAACAGAAAACTTATACTTGGCGGAGTTGATATTCCGTATCACAAGGGGCTTCTGGGACATTCGGATGCGGATGTACTGGTTCATGCAATTATGGACAGTATTCTGGGGGCTATGTGCCTTGGAGATATCGGGAAACTGTTTCCCGATTCAAAAGAGGAATTCAAAGATATAAGCAGTCTGATTCTTCTTGAAAAAGTATATGATGAAGTGAAAAAAAGAAATTACAGAATAAACAACATAGATTCCACCATAGTGTGTCAGAAACCGCGTCTTTCACCTTACATCGACCTTATGAGAAAAAATATATCCCGTATACTGGATACGGATATATCCCGCATAAGCGTAAAGGCAACCACAACAGAGAAACTTGGTTTTGAAGGTGAAGAGAAGGGGATATCCTCCCAGGCGGTATGTACACTGATAAAAGAAGGATAATATTTATGAAAGAGATTTTTTACAGTGTAGAGCAGACAGAGGAGTTTGCTTCAGAGTTTGCAAAAAAACTCAAAAAAAATGATATACTCACTCTCGACGGTGACCTGGGAGCAGGGAAGACTGCATTTGTAAGAGGTCTTGCGAGAGGACTGGGACTCAGTGACACAGTGCAGAGTCCTACATTTACAATTGTAAATGAATACCGTCATGGAGAGATGCCGTTATTTCATTTTGATGTGTACAGAATAGAGTCACCTGACGATATGTATGATATCGGATTTGACGAATATCTTTATTCGGATGGCGTATGTGCAATAGAATGGGCATCAAATATCAGAGAACTTCTCACAATGCCCTATTATGAAATTACAATAACCAAAAATCCTTCAAAGAATGAGGATTACAGAGAGATACAGATTGACAGGAGAAATGTATGATAGTACTTTCCATAGATACATCTACACAAAATGCTTGTGCCGCAATAATGAGTGATAAAGGACTTATTGCGGAGTATACGATTTCAAACAAAAAAACACATTCCCAGAATATTATGCCCATGATTGAAGATATGCTTAAGAAATCTTCTGTAACCATGGATATGATAGATGCATTTGCAGTGACTGTAGGTCCCGGCTCATTTACCGGATTGAGAATCGGTATGGCAACAGCAAAGACTTTCAGTCAGGTTATGAAGAAACCCATTGTGGGCGTTTCTACTCTGGAGGCACTTGCCAATAATCATATTATGTCAGACAAACTTATCTGCCCCATAATTGATGCAAGGCGGGGCGATGTATATAATGCACTTTATAAATCAGGTGAATGTAAGGTTTCACAACGCGCAATAAATATAAACGATCTTCTTGAAGAAATAAAAGGAGAATCTGTTGTTTTTTGCGGAGACGGTGCAGAGGTTTATAAAGATATTATAGTTGAAAAAATGGGGGATAATGCAATGTTTTCTTCATTATCATTAAACGGGACAAGAGGCAGCAGTGTATGCGAAGTGGCTTTGAGAAGGTTGAGCCGCGGAGATGTTGACGATGCTTATACACTTAATCCCGCTTATCTCAGAGTTTCTCAGGCAGAAAGAGAATATGCCGAAAAAAACAAATAATAGTATAAAAAGGAGTACAAAAGATGATTGCTATCGGTGCCGATCACGGCGGTTTTGAAATGAAAGAACAAATCAAGGTTTATCTTGATGAAAAAGGTATTGAATATAAGGATTTCGGCACATTTTCCAATCAGTCGGTTGATTACCCTGATTATGCCGTAAAGGTAAGTAAATCTATCCGGGATAAAGAATGTGAACTTGGTATTCTTATATGCGGTACAGGTGTGGGTATCGGTATCGCTGCCAATAAGCACAAGGGCATAAGATGCGGTATAGTTTCTGAGCCATTCAGTGCAAAAATGTCCAGAGTACATAATAATGCAAATGTTATTGCTTTTGGTGCAAGAGTAATAGGAATAGAAACCGCCAAAGAAATAGTGGATGCATTTTTGAACAACGAGTTTGAAGGTGGCAGACACATAAAGCGTGTGGAAAAAATTACAAAAATAGAAGAAAGCGAAAAATAAAGGAGAGTCTATATGGCAGATGCAATTATCTCACAGTTGGAATTGTGGGGACTTAATCCGTATTTGATAGTAATAATACTTGCAATGATGCCTGTGGGAGAACTTCGTGCATCTATGATTTTTGCGGCAGCAGCAGGACTTGACTGGCATATAGCATTGCCTGTATCAATAATTTTTAATCTTATTCCGATTCCTTTTGTTATTCTTCTTCTGAGACCTGTTCTCGAATGGATTAAAAAAATGAGATGGATTGGAAAATATGCTACCGCATTTCACAACAAAATACTTGAAAAAAGCAAAAAAGTCCAGAAATATGAGAAATACGGGCTTCTTGCCTTTGTAGCCATTCCGCTTCCGGGTACAGGTGCCTGGACAGGGGCTGCCATTGCGGCGATACTTGATATGAGACTCAAACGCTCAATGCCCACAATATTTTTGGGTGTAGTGATAGCAGGTCTTATTATGACAACTGTATGTTATGGTGCAAGTGCACTTATTTCTTTAATATAAAATTTATCACGAAAGGAAGATAACTATGAATAAAAGATTTTTTACTTCAGAATCAGTGACAGAAGGGCATCCGGACAAAATCTGTGACCAGATATCCGATGCTGTACTTGATGCTATATTGGAACAGGATCCCGACGCAAGAGTAGCCTGCGAAACTGCAGTTACAACAGGTCTTGTACTTGTAATGGGTGAAATAACCACAAATTGCTATGTGGATATTCCTAAGATTGTTAGAAAGACAATTGTTGATATCGGATATGACAGAGCGAAATACGGCTTTGACGGTACAACCTGCGGTGTAATCACATCTATTGACGAACAGTCATCAGATATTGCTATGGGTGTGGACAAGTCATATGAAGCAAAGGCAGAAAACTCCACAGAACTTGATACAGGTGCAGGTGACCAGGGTATGATGTTTGGTTTTGCCTGTGATGAAACACCGGAACTTATGCCGTTGCCGATTTCACTTGCACACAAACTTTCATATCAACTTACAAAAATCAGAAAAGATGGTGTTGTTGACTATTTAAGACCTGACGGCAAAACTCAGGTAACTGTAGAATACGAAGGCAATGTGCCAAAGAGAGTGGATACAATAGTTATCTCTACTCAGCACAGTCCTGAAGTATCTGTTGAACAGATTAAAGAAGATATGCTCAAATATGTTGTAGCACCTATTGTAGATCCGAAACTTCTTGACGAAAATACAAAATACTATGTAAATCCTACCGGAAGATTTGTTATCGGCGGACCAAACGGCGACTCAGGTCTTACAGGAAGAAAGATTATAGTTGATACCTACGGCGGATACGCTTGTCACGGCGGCGGTGCATTTTCGGGAAAGGACCCGTCAAAAGTTGACAGAAGTGCCGCTTATGCCGCAAGATATGTAGCAAAGAATATTGTTGCCGCAGGTCTTGCAAAGAAATGTGAAGTACAACTTGCATATGCTATCGGTGTGGCAAGTCCTGTATCAATCCTCATTGATATTGACAAAGAATCAGGCACAGATGCAGATAAACTTACAGAAGTTGTAAAAGAAGTATTTGATCTTCGTCCTACAGCGATTATCAGAGAACTTGGTCTTAAGAAACCTATCTACAAACAGACTGCAAGTTACGGTCACTTCGGAAGAACAGATGTTGATCTTCCTTGGGAAAAGACCGATAAAGCAGAAATATTAAAACAGAAAATGATGTAGTAACCCACATTTACCTCTCTGCATAATATAGTGCAGAGAGGTGTTTGGTTATGTGGGAGATACTCAGTCAGTTTTTTGTAATATTTCTGATTATATATTTTGTCTTTGACAGTGCAGAAAAAATCGTTCAATACAAAAGACAGAACAAAAATAAAGAAAAAGTAATTATAATAAAAGTAAAAAACAGGTCTTGCGATATTGAAGGCATAATACGCGGTGTCGTGTGGAAATGCCTCAAGGAATCATTCGGCGGATACATTCCCTACATACTTGTGGTGGATATGGGTTGTGAAGATGATACAATGGAAATCGTAAGACGGCTTGGGGATGAGTATGATTTTCTCATACCTATGACACTGGATGAATTCAATCAGATCAGGAGAATGTAAAATGGCAAGATACAATGTGTATTCCGATTACCTCAAAAATAAATACGGAGAAAGAGTTTACAAAATTCCCGTAAATCTCCCTATAAGTTGTCCCAACCGTGACGGTGAAAAGGGGAAGGGCGGATGTATATTCTGTTCGGAAGTGGGTGCCGCTTTTGAAAATCTCCCGAGTTCTATGTGTGTAAAAGAGCAGATAGAAAAGAATATTGACTATATCGGCAAAAAATACAATGCAGAAAAATATATTGTGTATTTTCAGAATTTTACAAATACATATATGCCCCTGGGAGATTTTAAGTCATACATAAGTGATGCGATAAGAGAAGATGTGGTTGCTATATACATATCCACCCGACCTGATTGCATAAGGGATGAATATCTTTCTTTCCTTGATGAAATCAGCAAAGCGCACAATGTGGACATAACTATTGAAATGGGACTTCAGACGGTGAATTATCATTCACTTCTTAAGATTAACCGCGGACATACTCTTGCTGAGTTTATAGATGCGGTAATGAGCATAAAGAAGTATAATTTTGAAATATGTGCTCATCTTATACTGAATCTCCCCTGGGATAATGAAGATGATGTAACGGAAAATGCAAAAATTCTGTCGGCACTCAAAATAAATCAGGTAAAACTGCATTGCCTTTATATAGCAAAAAATACCCCTCTTGCCGAAATGTACACAAGAGGAGATTTTGATATGGGAGCATATTATGATTATGTGACCAAAGTAATTACATTTTTGAGATATTTAAGTCCTGATGTGGTTATACAGCGTCTTATCGGCAGAGCAAAAGAGGAATTTACACTTTTTGCAAACTACTCCACAAGTTGGTGGAAGATAAAAGATGCCATAGAAAATGAGATGGAGTTTCTCGACGCATATCAGGGGGATAAGTGTGATTATTTAAACGGCAGTGCCTGTGCTAAATTTTTTAAATAATTGTTGTAATTATCATTATGTTTGTGATATAATATAAATGGTGTAGTATGCAGATTATTATATAATTTTTTAAATACAAAATGAAAAGTGCCCCGGAGTGTTTCTGAGCGGCGAAAGGAGTATTTTCAGATGATAAAAAGTATGACCGGATACGGTCAGAGTACAGTTCAGTTTGATGATTACAGAATCAATGTGGAACTGAAAACAGTTAATAACAGATATCTTGATACATCCATAAAGGTGTACAAGCGTTATTCTTTTGTTGAAGAACTTGTAAGAGAAGTGGTTTCCTCCAGAATAAGCAGAGGTAAACTTGATGTTTCCATCCAGTTTGACAATATCAAAAAAGATGAAAATGTTG
>JAZSJF010000462.1:0-3982 GCA_045534195.1 Clostridia bacterium
CCGATAAGCGGATTGATTTTTCCTTTTGTTATAAAGCACATAAGTTTACCGAACATAAGTCCTCCGAATGTGGAGAAGCAGAATGCAGTAAGACCGAGAACAATAATCTTGAGTGTCTGAACATTAAGGAATGATGATGCAGATGCGGTAGCACCTACTGTAACACCAAGGAATATTGTAACGATATTGATAAGTTCGTTCTGTGCAGTCTTTGAAAGTCTGTCGGTAACACCGCTTTCTTTGAAGATATTACCAAGCATAAGACATCCTACCAACGGAATAGCATCAGGTACAATCAATGATACTACGATTGTAACTACAACAGGGAAAAGAATCTTTTCCAGTTTTGAAACAGGTCTTAACTGTTCCATTCTGATTGTTCTTTCCTTCTTTGTAGTACAAAGTTTCATAATAGGCGGCTGAATCATAGGGATAAGCGCCATATATGAATATGCGGCAATTGCAATTGCAGGAAGAAGATGAGCCGCAAGCGTCTTTGTAACAAGGATGGCTGTAGGGCCGTCGGCACCGCCGATGATACCGATAGATGCCGCTTCCTTTGGAGTAAATCCAAGAGCAATAGCACCGAAGAATGCCGCAAATACACCGAACTGTGCAGCCGCACCCAAAAGCAAACTCTTAGGATTTGCAATGAGAGAACCGAAGTCTGTCATAGCACCGATACCCATAAAGATAAGGGACGGATATATACCCAGTTTAACACCCAGGTACAAAAGGTCAAGAAGACCGCCATTGTGCAAAATATTTCCGAAATCAATGTGCTCTACCACAAACCATTCTGTATGCATAACTCCGCCGCCGGGGAAGTTTGCGAGAAGCATACCGAATGCCATAGGAAGAAGCAACAAAGGTTCGAAACCTTTGCCGATTGCAAGATATACCAACAAGCAGGCAACACCAATCATAATCAGTGCACCCCAGTTTACTCCGCCAATACAGAACCACTGATCTGCAATAGCCGGATCGGGGGTAAACAGTTTAGCAATACCTGTTGTATTCATAAAACTTGCAATTCCTGATAAAAACATATCTAAAAAATTCAAGTTTATTCACTCCTTTTCTGTATACTCTTAAAATATGCTTATTAGTTAAGAGTAATAAGAAGTGCACCTGTGTCAACGCTTGCACCCTGACTTACATTTACACTTGCTACAACACCGTCAGAAGGTGCAGCGATTTCATTTTCCATCTTCATTGCTTCAAGGATAACTACTGCATCGCCTGCAGATACCTTGTCGCCAACTTTTACATTTACTTTGAGAACTGTACCCGGCATAGGTGCTTCAATCTTCACACTGCCTTCGCTTCCTGATGCAACAGGAGCAGCCTTTGGTGCTGCAGGAGCAGCCGCCGCCTGAGGGGCAGCCTGAGGAGCAGATACAACGGGAGCCGCTGCAGGTGCACCGTTTACAATTTCTTCTACATCTACTTCATAAACATTTCCGTTAACTGTAATGTTAAACTTTCTCATAATTATTTCTCCTTTATTCTTTTAAGGTTTTTAAAAATTATTATACACATTTTCCTGTCTGGAGGCATCATTCCAGGCTTTGCCTACTCTCTTGAAGGACTTGATCTTAATACTTCTCTGAGGCACACCCATACTTGCCGCTATTGCTGCAGTGATAACTGCCACAAGTTCGCCGTCGTCAGTATTCTTAACGGGTGCTTTTTCCACCTTGACTTCCGGTTTTGCTTCAGGTGCCTTTTCTTTTGCTACAGTCTTTTTTGGCGAAGAATTCTTAGCAAAGATTCGTTCCATAATGATAAGCACTATCATTATTATAGCAAGTACCGTAAAAACTGTAAGCAATCCGAGAATTGACACAAGTGCACCGGTATCCCAGGCATATTGTGATAAATTCAAATTCATACTTACTCCTCCTTAAATAGCAGAATGCTTTTTACTTGGTTTACATTCTCTCTTTGATGAGAAGATTTCCAGTGCACAGATAAGTCTTGGACGGGTTGTGGCAGGTTCGATAATATCATCTACATAGCCTCTCTTTGCCGCCGCAAATGTGCTGGAAACATTTTCTTTGTAATCTCTGATCATTTCTTCTCTTGCTTTAACAGGATCTTCTGCTTTTGCAATTTCATCACGGCAAAGGATGTTTGCCGCACCTTCCGCAGCCATAATGCCGATTTCCGCATCTGCCCAGGCAAGATATGCGTCACATCCGATGTGCTTTGAACCCATTACAAGGTAAGCACCGCCGCATGCACGGTTGATTGCAACTGTAATCTTAGGTGATGTCATTGAAGCATAAGCGTTTACAAGTTTTGCACATGCTGTAAGAACACCGCCGTTTTCTTCACAGGCACAAGCCTTGAATCCTGCAACATCAACAAATGTTACTACAGGAATATTGAAACTGTCCATTCTCTTTATGAATGATTCAATCTTATAGATTGCTTTTCTGTCAAGTTCGTCACTGTTTGCAACGATACCCACTGTTTCACCGTTAAGTCTTGCAATAAATGTAAGAGCATTCGGTGCATACTGTTCTTTGATTTCTATTACAGAACCCAGGTCACATACATTCTCCACAACAGTCTTTACAGAGTAATTGCCTGATGATACAACAGAGTTAAGAGTGTCTTCCATTCTGTTGATATCGTCTGAAGAATTGTATGCAGGTGTTTCTGAAAGATTGTTATCAGGGAGATATGTAAGAAGGTTTTTTACCTTAGCAATCATATCGTCTTCGTCTTTGCATACGAAATCTGCTTCACCGCTCTTTGCATGAGCGTTTGCACCGCCAAGTTCGTCAAGAGTCAAATCTGTGTTTGATGTTCCCTTTATAACCTGCGGTCCGTTAAGATACATTTCTGATGTCTTTTCAACCATAAATGTAAAGTCTGCCATAGATGCCATACAAGCCGCAATACCAGCGAGTTTGCCTGCAACTATGTTTATCATAGGTACAACACCTGATGCATCAGACATATTTGAAAGGATTTTGCCGATTCCTTCAAGAGCATCAAGACCTTCCTGAAGTCTTACGCCTGAGCAATCTGTGATACCGATAACAGGTACACCTGTCTTTACTGCATTTTCGATTGCTTTTGCAATCTTTTGTGCATGCATTTCACCAATGGAGCCGCCAAGCACTGTTGCATCCTGACTGTATACAACAACGGGACGTCCGTCAATTGCACCGTAGCCTGTTACAACACCGTCTGCATAGGCATTTTCCATATCGTACTTTGAACACTTTTTGGAAACAAAGGCATTTGTTTCTACAAATGTTCCTTCATCGATGAGAGCAGCAATTCTTTCTCTGGCAGTTTTTTTGCCAAGTTTATGCTGTTCTTCAACCTTTTCCTTTCCTCCGCCCATTTCAACAGAAGCACGAAGGTTAAGAAGTTCGGTCAATTTTTCCATTATATAAAACCTCCTCTTTAAGCCTGACACAAGGAATTTGCGCACTCTTATATCAGACGCAATTTATGTTATACGGGACAAAAAAGAATTATAAAAAATTAACAAATCCAATCTTCCCCTTATTTGATATTATTCTACATAACTCTTTTTTTTCCTCTTTTTTTCTAAAAATTTTTAAAAAAATATATACAGGGTACAAAAATCGCTTTAAGCACCCTGTATATCGGATATTTTTTCTATTAATTTGTTTATTTTTTTAGAATTGTTATTTCCGCTTCTCTCAGATGTCGCCACTTACCCAAAGGAAGATTTCCTATCTTCACTGTTGATATTGCAACCCTTTTGAGTTCAAGAACTCTGTGCCCTACCGCCTCAAACATTTTTCTCACCTGACGGTTTTTCCCTTCGTGGATAATCACTTCCACCAGGGATGCATTTTTTTCTGCTTCAAGAACTTTTACCTTTGCAGGTGATGTGACAAACCCTTTTTCTATTTCCACACCGCGTTTCAGAGCGCCTATTTCTTCACGGCTGAGTGTTCCTGATATAACGACGTGATAAGTCGGAGGCCAA
>JAZSJF010000256.1:0-1994 GCA_045534195.1 Clostridia bacterium
TCAATGTTTCTTGTAATCATAATGATTGCAGGATGTATGTCTGTTTCAAATGTTTTTGCTGCAGACATAAACGTAACAATTGACGGAAAAGCACAGAATTACGATGTGATGCCCGTCATTGAAAACGGCAGAACTCTCGTTCCTATGAGAGCAATTTTTGAAAGTCTTGGTGCAGTAGTATCATGGGATGATGCTACAAAGACTGTTTTCGGTACAAAAGGCGATGTAACTGTTGTCCTTCAGATCGGAAACAAAAAAGCACATGTAAACGGTGAAGCAAAAGAACTTGACGTTGCGGCTACAATCCTCAACTCAAGAACTATGGTTCCTGTAAGATTTATTTCTGAATCATTGGGATGCAATGTTGCATGGAATGATGCTACAAAGACTGTTATCATTTCTACAAGTAATGCTCCTGCTGCTTCTGAAACACAGAAAGGTATGGCAGAACTTGTATCTACAATGCACAGAAGAATTCCTACTGAATTTGAGAAATCAAACGACTTAAACGACATCATCCACTATGAAGGTATGACTCCTGAGCAGCAGGAAGCGGCTTATCTTACTGTCAAGGGACAGGGTGAAGTTGTTTGTACAGAAGAACAGTTCCTCCAGGATATCACTACAGGCGAAGCAGAATACGGCAAAAGTGAAGTAGTAGACGTTGAAGGTCAGCCATTCAAAAAAGCCGTAAGAATTACTTGTTCAGAAGTTCCCGAAAAATCTGCATATCTTATCACAAGAACAACTGCAACTCCTGAAAAGAACCCGGGTGACGGCGTAAAGAAAGAAGATGTTATGCTTCTCGCTTTCAGAATGAGAACAATCAACACAGATGCTGAAGACGGAAATGGTAAAATCCAGGTGCAGATTGAGCATCCTGAAACATACAAAAAGGCATTGTTTGAATATGCAACAGCAGGTAGCGAATGGACAGTTGTTTATCTCCCATTCACAGGAGTAGAAAATGCTACATCTATTGGTATCAGATCCGGTTTTGCTAAACAGACAGTAGAACTCGGTGGTATCGAAATCATAAACCTCGGTCCTGATTTCCAGATAAGTAAATTGCCAAAGACAACTGCACTCAGCACAAATCTTGAACCGGACGCAGAATGGAGAAAAGAAGCAAACAAGAGAATTGAAGAAATCAGAAAAGGCGATTTTTCTGTTATAGTTAAAGATAAAGACGGCAATGTGATTCCAAATGCTGAAGTTGAGTTCGATATGTTTGAACACGAATTCCAGTTTGGTAATGCTGTAAGTGGCAAAATACATAATGACCCTACATATATAGAAAAACACGAGGGACTTTTCAATGCTGCAGTTATTGAACATCAGCTTAAGTGGGCTCCTTATGAAGAAAATGCTGCCGAAGCAAGAAAGCAGGTTGAAGGTGCAAAGGCTGCCGGCTGTAAATATGTAAGAGGCCATACTCTCTTCTGGGAAAGAATGCTTGGCTCAAGCGGCAAAACATACCTTACACCACAGTATATGGAATCAGAAGAAGTGCTTACAAACAAAGCAAAATACCTTGAACTTTGCGAAAAACACATCAAAGAAATATGTACAGACTTCTACAATGACTTTGTAGAATGGGATGTTATCAACGAAATTGTTACAAACAGAATGTTTGTTGATAAGCACGGCGTTGACACCTGGAAGGATCAGTTTGCTTGGGCAAGACAGTATACAAAACCGGGTACAGACCTTTATTACAATGATTTCGCTCAGTTTGACAACAGATGGATTGGCGTGTTGGAAGAGTTTATGGCTACAGGCGCAGACTTTGACGGTATCGGATTCCAGTCTCACTATGACGGAAACCTTCCTGAAATTCCTGGACTTATAGCAAAATATGAAGCAATGGAAAATTACGGTGATAAGAAGCTTAAAGTAACTGAATACTCATGCTCCATCGCTGACCAGGCACTTCAGGCAAACTTTACCAGAGATGCTCTTATCGCTTCATTTGCAGAAGATGATATGACAGG
>JAZSJF010000066.1:0-3963 GCA_045534195.1 Clostridia bacterium
CCTCCTATGAGCGACGGCAAAATTAATCCTGTCATACTTGCGGCGGCATATATTGCAGGTGTTGATACTATCATCAAAACCGGTGGTGCTCAGGCAATTGCCGCACTTGCTTACGGCACGGAATCTGTACCGAAAGTTGACAAAATTGTTGGCCCGGGCAATAAATTTGTTGCCGAAGCGAAGAAACAGGTTTTTGGTAAGGTTTCTATTGATATGATAGCAGGCCCAAGCGAGATACTTATCGTAGCAGACGGAAAGACAAATCCAAAGTATGCTGCGGCAGACCTCCTTTCTCAGGCAGAACATGACAGAATGGCAAGTGCAGTTCTTGTTACTGATTCACTTGATTTTGCAAAGAAAGTATCTGAGGAGATAGAAAAGCAGATTCCCGAACTTCTGAGATGCGACATAGCAAGAGCATCTGTTGATAATAACGGAAAGATTATAGTGTGTGAGAATCTCGATGTTGCTATAGATATTTCAAATGAAATTGCACCTGAGCATCTTGAACTTTGTGTGGACAATCCTTTTGATTATCTTGACAAAATCCGTCACGCAGGAAGCATTTTTATGGGAAGAAACTGTCCCGAGGCTCTGGGTGATTATATGGCAGGACCAAATCATACACTTCCAACAAGCGGTACGGCAAAATTCTCAAGTCCGTTGTCAGTAGATGATTTTGTAAAGAAAACACAGTATACTTATTATACAAAAGAAGCATTGAGAGATATTGCTTACGATGTGGAATACTTCGCAAAAAAAGAAGGTCTTACAGCACATGCCAGAAGTGCAGTCATCAGACTTGAGGATATGTAAAAAATCCCTGCATTATAAACAGACAGGGGATAGAAGGAGTTAATACTATGAGCAGATTTTTTTCTTCCAGATATAAGGGGCTTACTCCCTATACTCCGGGTGAACAACCGAAGATAGACAATCTTATAAAACTCAATACCAACGAATCGCCTTATCCGCCTTCGGAGAAGTCTTTCGAAGAGGGCAAAAAGGCTATGATGAAACTTAATCTTTATTCCGATCCTGAATGTAAGATTCTTCATAACAAACTGTCAGAAGTGCTTGGGGTTAAACCTATGCAGGTTCTTTGTACAAACGGTTCAGATGAAATACTTAATTTCTGTTTTATGGCTTTTTGTGACAATGAACACCCTATAGTGTTTCCTGATATTACATACGGTTTCTATCCGGTTTTTGCCGAACTTAACAATATCCCTTATGAAGAAATACCGCTTAAGGATGATTTTACAGTCAATCCGGATGACTATATCGGTATAAACAAAAATATCATTATTGCCAACCCAAATGCGCCTACGGGCATATGTATGCCGCTTTGCGATATAGAGAGAATAGTTAAGTCAAATCCTGACAACATCGTGATAGTTGACGAAGCGTATGTGGATTTCGGCGGAGAAAGTGCAGTGGGACTTATAGAGAAGTATGACAATCTCATTGTCACACAGACATTTTCCAAATCCCGTTCATTTGCAGGTGCAAGACTTGGTTTCGGTGTGGCTTGTGAGAGTCTTATCAATGATCTTAATACAATCAAGTATTCTACAAATCCATACAACATCAATATGATGACAATGCTTGCGGGATACGGAGTGTTGTGCGATGAAGAATATACAAAGAGCAATATAAAAGAAATTATAAATACAAGGGAATATACCACAGAAGAACTGAAAAAACTGGGATTTTGTGTTCTTGATTCAAAGACCAACTTTGTTTTTGCAAAACATAACGAAAAAAGCGGTGAATACATTTACAGAAGTCTTAGAGAAAAGGGTATTCTTGTCCGTCACTTTGATAAAGAAAGAATCAAAGATTATAACCGTATCACAATCGGTACAATTGACCAGATGAAACAGATGATTTCTGTTTTGAAAAATATAATTTAGAGGATATGATAATATGAGAAAAGCTGAAATAAAAAGAGATACAAAAGAAACAAAAATATCTCTTACACTTAATCTTGATGACAAATCCGAAGTAAATATTGATACAGGATGCGGTTTCCTTGACCATATGCTTACACTTTTTGCTTCTCATTCAAAATGCGGGTTGAGTGTAGTATGTAAGGGTGATACAGAGGTTGATTATCATCATACTGCAGAAGATATAGGCATATGTCTCGGGCAGGCACTGAAGGAAGCAGTAGGCGACAAAAAAGGCATCAACCGTTACGGTCATATGATACTTCCTATGGATGAAGCACTGATTCTTACTGCAGTTGATTTGTCAGGAAGAGGACATCTTCGTTATGATATGAAGATACCTACAGAAAAGGTAGGGGATTTCGATACAGAACTTGTGGAAGAATTCTTCCTTGGTTTTGTAAGAAATGCAGAGTGTACACTGCACATAAAGATGATAGACGGAGAAAACTCACATCATATCATTGAAGGTGCATTCAAGTCTGTGGCAAGAAGCATAAGACAGGCAATAAACGAGGATCCTCTTGCAAAAAATGAAATACCTTCCACAAAGGGGGTACTGTGATGATAGCAATTATTGATTACGGAGTTGGAAATCTTTTTTCTCTCAAATCATCATTTGAAAAAATCGGTGAACAGGCAATTGTCACAGGTGATAAAGAAGAAATTTTACAGGCACAGCGCGAGATTCTCCCCGGTGTCGGAGCGTTTGGTGACGCTGCCGACAAACTTAAAGAAAGCGGACTTTTTGATTTTGTAAAAGAAGTGGCAAAAAGCGGAAAGCCGATAATGGGAATATGTCTTGGTATGCAACTTCTTTTTGAAAAAGGATTCGAATACGGTGAGCATGAGGGACTGGGACTTATAAAAGGTGAAGTAAGACCTATCTCAGATGTTATCCCAAAAGGCTTGAAAATCCCTCACATCGGATGGAATGCTCTTAGTTTTGATAAGGAATCAAAGATATTCAAATATTTGAAAGATGGAGATTTTGTATACTTTGTGCATTCTTTCTATGGTGCAAACTGTGATGAAAGCGTAATTGCCACAAGTGAATACGGAGTTCCTCTTACTGCGGCAGTAGGGTGTGACAATGTATACGGTTGTCAGTTTCATCCGGAAAAAAGCGGCGACACAGGACTTAAGATACTTAAGGCATTCTGTGAATTATAATTACAACATAAGTTTTGAAAGGAAAGTAAGTTTATGAAAATTTTTCCTGCTATAGATTTGTTTGACAAAAAAGCGGTAAGACTCTATAAAGGCGATTACAACAATATGACTGTCTATTCTGACAAACCCTGGGAAATTGCAGAGGACTTCAAAAACAACGGCGCAGAATACATACACATTGTTGACCTTGAAGGAGCCAAAAGCGGCGAAACGCCTAATATTGATACAATCAAAAAGATAATAGAAAATATAGACCTTTTTGTTGAAGTAGGCGGCGGTATCAGAAGTATGGAAACCATAGAAAAGTATGCATCTGTCGGCGTTGGAAGAGTTATTCTCGGCACTGCGGCAGTGGAGGATGAGGAGTTTCTCAGAAAGGCAATTGAAAAATACGGAGATATGATTGCCGTAGGTATTGATATAAAGGATGGATATGTTGCCATTAAAGGATGGACTGAAAAAAGTCAGTATTCGGCATTTGAGTTTGTAGAAAAAATGCAGAATATGGGTGTGAAAACCATTATCTGCACTGATATCTCAAAAGACGGTGCAATGAAGGGTACAAATCTTCCGCTCTATAAAGAACTGAGTGAAAAATTCAACATAGATATAATTGCATCGGGCGGTGTATCCACTCTTGATGATGTAAAACGGTTAAGAGAAATGGATATCTACGGTGCAATTGTGGGAAAAGCCTACTATACAAAGGCTATCTCAATAAAAGAAGCAATAGAGGTGGCAAAATGATAACAAAGAGAATTATACCTTGCCTTGATGTAAAGAATGCAAGAGTTGTAAAAGGTGTAAATTTTGAGGGGCTTAATGATGTATCAAGTCC
>JAZSJF010000413.1:0-3609 GCA_045534195.1 Clostridia bacterium
AAGAGACAAACTGCAAACGGTGGGACATAAAGCCCCACCCTACAAGGGGCGCTATCCGCCTCTACAAAAAACATACCACCCCGTTGTTATCCCGGACGAAGCCGAAGGATATCGGGGTGGTTTTTGTTAATGCAGTATTAAATTCCGAAGTCTACAAAGCAATAATCATCATTCCATGGAGCACTGTTCCAGGGTGAGCGTTCCTTAAAGAAACTTGTAGGACGGGCTGTATAACTTTCGCCTTCTTCAAAGTGGTGAGGTCCAAGAAGGTTTCTGAGATTGTTTATCAATGTAAGCCTTATTTTTTGTTTGCCTGTCACATTGAAATCTTTCAGAGGAAGAATGTTGTCTGTAAGCATAACTTTTGTTACAGAGCCAATCTGGACTCTTATGGCATTGACTCCTCTGATGTCCAGGTTGATGCAGGTGTTTTCATCACTGATATCAATTTCACCTTCAAGTGTAAGTTCACCTGAGAAGAATGGGAAGCCTTGTTTCTCAATGTTTTTTACATTGATTTTTTTCTTTGGTTCTGCGATTACAAATGAACCGTTGTATCTTGATGCTTTTCTTTCCAGTGAAGTCCATTTGCCATTTGTTTCCACAGAGAAATCACCTATGAGATAACAAGCCTCAATTTCCATATCATAAGAAAGTTTGTTACGGTTTGATTCAAATCCGTAAGAACGTTCTATATCTCTGTATGTCGCTTCTCTCTGTTCAAAGTCACATACGAAAGTAATTACATTTTCACCTGTTTTTACATATTTCTGAATATCAATCGTCTTGAAACTCTTATCTCTGAAATATCCGGTCACTGTTTTGTCAACGACTGTTCCGTTTACGGAGATTTCAAATATTTCCGGTGTTTCTGTTACAAGACTGAGAGATGATGGGATATCCTTTATCTCAATTTTGTAATCCTGACGGATATTCACCTTTTTGCCAAGGGCACAGGCTCTGTTGCAGATGTTTAATACATATCCGTTTTCTTCCTGAAGCACCCCGTCAAAGTAATAATCACAATAATCAAGAGTCAGTGAATTTGGTGTGCATTCTGCAATATCCATTTCACCTTCGATTGATATATAGTTTTTGTCGGGTTCTGCTTTGGAATTTTCAGAACCGTCCTCAATGATGATAAGACTGCCCCAAGGTTCAAACTGATGTTTGCCCGAAAAATCATTAAGGTCGCCTGTGTAGATATCAAGTTTTTTGCCTTTGACAGAGAAGGATGCATCAAATCTTTCGTCAGATGTGTTTACGAAATAATGCATTGTAAAATCGTCAAAATATCTTACTGTATATGTAAGGCTTTCTCTGTCAGTGATATCATTCTTTTCAAGTTCTTTTGCAGTAGTGATTGTTCCGCCCTGCTTTTTGAATTCTTCGATGATAGCCTTTGTAGTGTCAAGAAGATACTTGCAGTCATCCATTATAAGTGTTGAATAACTCTGACAACCGATGATGATTTTTCCGTTTTCTACCTTGGCGTGACGTTCCATAATAGTTTCATCACCTAAGTGGAATACGATTTTTTTATCTTCCAGTTCGTTCAGTGTTTCCATAAACTTATCTTGAAATGCATCAATTTCCTCTCTGCCTGAATTGTTAAACATTGTCCATGCGGTTGTTTCGGGGTGGAGTACAAGTACATCGGGATGCTTTCTTCCTTCTGCGATAAGCATACCGATTCTTGACATAGCGTCATTGAACTTGCTATATTCTGTCCACCATGGCTGCTGGAGATACATTGCAGGCGGATAATCTCTCTTTCTGATACCTCTTAAGGAATATCCTTCAAGATGTTGACAAAGAAGGTTTATACCTCTTACCATCTGCCATTCATATATGCCTTTGAGTTCTGCAAAACTTACATTGTGTCCGCAAAGGGCGAATGTTTCTGAAAGTATCTGCTTTTTGTCAAGCTGTTCTGCAACTGATGACAACTGATATTGTACGAGGTTTTTTCTGATGTTTCTTCCAAGCCAGTCCATTCCGGGGATATGCATATATTCATAATGGGGCATACATGTACCGTTTGTAAAAACTTGTGTATACATAGTTTCTTCATTTACAAGATGGCCTGTATAATTAACGCCTCTTTCGTCACACCAGTCATAAATCTGCTTCATATATGCAGATGAGAACAAGTCTGTTACCATCTTCCAGAATTTGATTCTTGTGTCGGTATAGTTTCCGATGTTTAAGAAAAGTTCTTCAAGGTGTTCCTTTATATCTTCATTATATCTTTCTTTGTATTCATCTTCAAAAACGAAACTCCACGGAATACCGTTACGGGAAATCTGTGGTTCGTCAGTGAAGAATCCTTCGCAGTCTGTACCGTATTTGTCATAGTAAGGCTGATATGCAACTTCGATAAATTTCTTTATCACCTTTTTGTCAAGAGTATCTACATAGAATTCGTTTACATCATAATAGAAATAATGCTCACCGCATTTACCTATAGCAGTATCCTTATGTTCAAAACTGTCTTCCATTCTCAGATACTTCTGCTGATATTCTATGCCAAGTGCATTTACTGCACCGCCGCCAAATCCGCTTGGCCAACCGTTTTCATCATAAGCATAGGGGTGCATACCGAGTTTCTTTGCTTCATCAATGGATGCTTCTACATTGTCAAACCATTCATCACCGAGATATTCGGTCTGAAGACCACCTCTTGCATGCATAAAGAAACCGCCGATGCCTACAGAGTCCATTTCTCTTATTTGGCGTCTGGTTTCTTCTGTATCAAGTTTTTCGTTCCAACTCCAGAAAGGAATCGGTCTGTATTTTTTGTCTACATTTTTAAAATCCATATTGATACCTCCGTTGTGGGTAGTAGTTTAGTTTCATTATAACAGAAATGTCAGTTTTTTCAATATAAAAATATAAATATTATTTAATTTAATGGTTAAATCTATTGATTTTTGTACTGAAATGTGTAAAAATATATAAGGTATAAAATAATCAAAAGGATGATGACACAAATGACAATGATACTTCTTACCGCTATAGGTGTAGGCGGTGCTACTGTGCTTGGTGCAGTTATAGGTTTTTTCTTCAGAAATCTTTCGCATAAGTTTTCTGATATCATACTTTCTTTTGCGGCAGGAGTTATGCTTGCGGCGGCAGTACTTGGACTTATACTGCCATCCATAGAGTATGGCGGGGATATCGGTATATGGATATGTATAGCGGGAATATTTACCGGAGCATTTTTCCTTACTCTGATAGACAAAATTGTCCCTCATCTTCACAAAATTATGGGAGTTGATCCTGAACCGCACAACAATGCCAATATCAACAAAACTATCCTCTTTGTACTTGCTATTGCAATTCACAATCTTCCTGAGGGTATTGCGGCAGGTGTGGGCTTTGGTTCAGGAAATGTTGCACATGCACTTTTTATCGCAGGAGGAATAGCCCTTCAGAATATCCCTGAGGGTGTGGTAATAATTGCTCCGATGCTTGCGGCAGGGGTGAAACCGGGAAAAACATTTCTGATAGCGGTTATTACCGGACTGGTGGAGGTTGTCGGTACATTTATAGGATACTATGCTATTACTGTATCTCAGGCAATTCTTCCTTTTGCACTTGCATTTG
>JAZSJF010000400.1:0-5661 GCA_045534195.1 Clostridia bacterium
CCTTCGGTAAGAGGACCGGTAGCAATAACAGTGTACATATCAGTGTCGATATCCGTCACTTCTTCCTCAAATACAGTAATCAGAGGATGCGACTTGATTTTTTCTGTAACAAGAGCGGAAAATCCCTCTCTGTCAACGGCAAGTGCCCCGCCTGCAGGTACTCTTGTTTTGTCTGCACATTCCATTATAACGGAATCCAGATTACGCATTTCTTCTTTAAGAAGGCCAACCGCGTTTTCTATACCGTCTGCTCTCAGTGAATTTGAACATACAAGTTCACTGAAATTTTTTGATTTGTGAGCGGGAGAAAACTTTGTTGGTTTCATCTCGTAGAGATTTACTTGTATTCCTCTGTTTGCAATCTGCCATGCTGCCTCACAACCTGCCAGACCTGCACCAATTACATTAACTGTCATATTTATCTCCATATGTGTTATTTCTGTGGTTTTTCGTATACTTTCGGCGGATTGCACTTCGGACAGTACTTGCCTTTGAATCTGCCCACTCTCTGGTACATCTGCTCTCCGCATTCAGGACATTTTTCGTCAAGGGGTTTATCCCAACTTGTGAAATCACATTCAGGATAATTGTCGCAACCGAAAAATACTTTGCCTGTTCTTGATTTCTTTTCTATAACGTTTCCGTTACATTTCGGACATTTGATTCCGATTTCCTTGATAATAGCCTTTGTGTTTCTGCATTCGGGGAATCCGGGACAAGCAAGGAACTTACCGAATCTTCCCATTTTTTATACCATCATTCTGCCGCATTTATCACATACCACATCGGATTCTTCATCTTTGATTTCAATGTTTCCGATAGCGTCTTCGGCTTTTTTGAGTATGCCTGTAAATGGCTGGTAGAATTCATCGATTGTTTCTGCCCATTTAATTTCACCGTCGGCAATTTTGTCAAGTTTTTCTTCCATTTCTGCAGTGAATGCAGTGTCGACAATCTGGTCAAAATGTTCTTTCATAAGATTTGTTACTATCATGCCGAGTTCTGTAGGAGATAAGATTTTCTTTTCTCTTACGATATAGCCTCTGGCAATAATAGTAGTAATTGTCGGCGCATAGGTACTTGGTCTGCCTATTCCCAACTCTTCCATTGCCTTGATAAGACCTGCTTCTGTATATCTGGCAGGCGGTTGTGTGAATTTTTGCTGGGAGTCTATATTCTTAAGTTTGAGAATATCATTTTCAATAAGTTCAGGAAGTTTCTTTGTCTGTTCTTCTTCTTTATCCTGACCTTCGGTATATACAAGAGTAAAACCTGCAAATTTAGTTGATGATCCGTTTGCCTTGAAAGTGTATCCGTTAGCATCAACTGTTACCGTTACTGTGTCATAGATTGCATTTGCCATCTGACTTGCAATAAATCTGCACCAGATAAGGTTGTAAAGTTTGTACTGATCAGGTGACAGACTGTCTTTTACCATTGCAGGAGTAAGTTCTGAGAATGTCGGTCTTATTGCTTCGTGAGCATCCTGTGCGGCTTTTTTTGTTCTGTACACCCTTGCTTCAGGTGTAAGGAATTCTTTTCCGTAATTGTCGCCGATAAATGCTCTTGCTGCTTCAGATGCTTCGTGAGAAATTCTCAATGAGTCTGTTCTCATATATGTGATAAGACCTATAGTTCCTTTTTTGTTTACATCTATACCTTCGTACAGTTGCTGTGCTGCCTGCATTGTTCTCATTGTTGTAAAGCCAAGTTTTCTTGATGCTTCCTGCTGAAGTGTACTTGTAGTGAACGGTGGGGCAGGAGTACGTTGTTTTTCGGCTCTTTTTACATCAGTAACAGTGTATGCGGCACCTTCAATTTCTGCAAGAATCTTTTCTGTGTCTTTTTGATTTGTAAGGTCAATCTTCTTGTTGCCTTTTCCGTAGAATTTAGCGGCAAAAGTCTTTTTGTCCTTAAGAAGAGATACATCAATTGTCCAGAATTCTTCAGGAATAAATGCATTGATTTCCTCTTCTCTGTCACAGATAAGTCTTGTTGCAACCGACTGAACTCTGCCGGCACTTAGTCCTTTTTTAACTTTTTTCCAGAGAATAGGGCTTATTTTGTAACCAACTATTCTGTCAAGTACACGACGTGCCTGTTGTGCGTCAACCAGATCGTCATTTATTTCTCTTGGATTCTTTATTGCTTCCGTAACGGCAGTTTTTGTTACTTCGTTGAATGTAATTCTGCATTTGGATTTTTTGTCAACACCAAGAAGTGATGCAAGATGCCAACTGATGGCTTCGCCTTCACGGTCAGGGTCAGTTGCAAGATATATTTTTGCAGCATTTTTTGCCTCTTTTTTCAAAGTGTTTACAAGTGCCGCCTTGCCTCTGATTGTGATATATTTTGGTTCGTAGTTGTTATCTGTATCTATACCCAACTGGCTTTTCGGCAAATCCACAATATGTCCGTTACTTGCCATAACAGTATAGTCTTTGCCAAGGTATTTTTTGATAGTTCCGGCCTTCGCGGGAGACTCAACTATTACAAGTTTTCCTTTTGGGGATTTGGTAGTAGTTTTTGCCATTGATTTTACCTCCGATATTTATCTTAAATCAAAGAAATTTTTGTTATTTAAGTCCGTAAACATTAAGTGCATACTGAATGACTTTTCCGCTTATTTCAAGACCGAGCATAATCGCACTCAGTTCTGCGGAAGACAGTGACAATTCCTGACACAGTGTGTCAAAATCCTTGTTTCCGGTTTCGAGAAGAGAAAGGATCTGCAATGAAATGTCATTTTCGTCAAAAATCTTGTTTGTATCGTTATGTTGTGATTCATTTTCTTCTATATTATACACATCTTTTTTGAACAGAAAATCTTTGTATCTCGAATTGTATACAGATGATATATCCTGCGGTTCGGTTACGATATATGCACCGTCCCGTATAAGACAGTTTGTACCTTTTGAACGGGGACTGGTTATATTTCCGGGGAGAGCGAATACATCTCTGCCCAGTTCCATAGCAAACTTTGATGTGATAAGTGATCCGCTTCCTTCATTTGCTTCAATTACCACCGTAGCAAGAGATAGTGCAGCGATTATTCTGTTTCTCTCAGGGAAACGGTGCTTGGCAGGAGGAGTACCCGGCGGATATTCACTTATAATCATACCGTCTTTCAGTATTTTTGATGCAAGATTTGTGTTTGATGCAGGATATACAGTATCTATTCCGCATCCGAGCACCGCAACTGTAGGCATATCTGCTTCAAGTGCACCTGAATGCGCAAATGAATCAATTCCGTCTGCAAGTCCGCTTATTATGATATATCCGTCTTTTGCCACTTCTCTTGATATGAATTCTGCTGAATATGCTCCGTATTGAGTAGGGCGTCGTGAACCTACCACACTGATTGAAGCATATCTGTTTAAGTCAATAAATCTTCCTTTTATATAGAGTACACAGGGTGGATCAGAAAGATTCGTAAGACTTTCGGGATATTCAGGTGAATCTATTGTCACAACTTTTATATTGTCCCTGTTCAACTTTTCGTATATTTCTTCTAATCCGTCTGTGGATTTGTCAGTGAGTTTGTTTATATCATTGTTTGTAAGAAATCCGGTCATACGCATTGAGTGCTCTGAAAGATTGTATATATTTTCAATAGAATCAAACATCTTATAAAGTTCGTAGATCTTGGATGAAGAAAGATGCGTAAGGCAACTTAGCCATAACCACATATCTGTATTAGTCAAAAATTATCACTCCAAAAAATTTCACTATTTAATAAGGTACAATAAAAAAATGGTTTTGTAAAGAGTTTTTTTTAAAAATTAAAAATTAAACGGATTTTTTTTGACAAACTATGTTGATTTTTTGGTCAAAATATAATAGATAAAAAATTATTATGTTGCTTTTTTGTGCAAAATGCACAAAAAATGTAGCAAAAAATTGTTAAATATATTTTTGAAAAATAAAAGGAATATTGAAATAAAAATAGAATTTATTACTCAAAGGACTTTTTTTAAGTTTTTTATTCTAACATTTTTAAGGAGGGAATCCCTATGTACAGTTATGAAACAAGAAATATGAGAAACATTTGTCTGATCTCACACGGAGGAGCAGGTAAGACTTCTCTTTGTGAAGCATTGCTGTATAAAGCAGGCGCTATCGACAGATTGGGAAAGGTTCTGGACGGAAATACAACTTCCGACTATGATCCGGAGGAAGTAAAGAGAAAAATTTCTATCAATACTTCAGTTAATCCGCTGGAATGGAAAAATGTTAAGATTAATATTATAGATACACCGGGATATTTCGACTTTGTAGGCGAAATGATTGAAGGTGTGAGGGTATCCGGTGGCGCGGTAATCGTTGTCAGCGGTAAGTCAGGTGTCAGTGCCGGAACGGAAAAGGCTTGGAAACTTGCAAAAGAAAAAGACATCCCTGTTATTTTCTTTGTAAACAAACTTGATGATCCGAAGGCTGATTTCCAGAGAACAGTAAGCCAACTTGACTTTACATTCGGTAAGTCTGTTGCTCCTCTTATTTTCCCTATCAAAGAGGGTGACAAGTTTACAGGATTTGTTGATGTGGTTAAGATGCAGGCAAAGATGTTTGCTGATGACGGCAAGATTGAATATAAGGAAATTCCGTCAGAATATATGGATGTTGCCAATGAACAGAGAGCAATGCTTATGGAAGCGGTTGCCGAAGTTAACGAAGAACTGATGGAAAAGTACTTTGCAGGTGAAGAATTCACTGATGAAGAAATCAGTTATGCTATTAAATTCGGTCTTAAATACGGTACTATTTCACCGGTTATCTCCGGTTCAGTTCATAAGGGAATCGGTATTGAACTTCTTCTTGACAGTATCGTTAAATATCTCCCTGCTCCTGACGAAGTATTCCTCCACAGAGCAGAACTCAAAAACCCACCGACTCCTATAGAAATAGTCTGCGACAGAAACAATCCTCTTATTGTGAGAGTATTCAAGACAGTTGTTGACCCTTATTTCGGCAAGATGTCTTATTTCAAAGTTATGGCGGGTACAATCAAGGCAGATTCTACAGTTTATAACGCTGATAAAGAAAAAACAGAAAAAATCGGCAAACTTTATGTAGTAAGAGGTAAGAAACTAATTGAAGTTCCCGAACTCTATGCAGGTGATATCGGTGCCGTGACCAAACTTTCCGTTACAGAAACATGCGACTGTCTCTGTACAGAAAAAGAGCCTGTTATTATGCCTAAGTTCAAATTCCCTAAGCCTGTACTTAAGATGGCTATCGTTCCAAAGGCTAAGGGCGATGACGAAAAGATAAGTAACGGTCTTAAGAAACTTATGGAAGAAGATCCTACATTCAATGTATACAGAAACCATGAAACACACCAGACAATTATCGAAGGTATGGGCGAACAGCATTTAAGTGTTGTTATGAGTAAACTTCAGAGCAAGTTCTCGGTTTCTGCAGACCTTATTGAAGCAAAGGTTCCTTATAGAGAAGCGATTAAGAAAAAAGTAAAAACAGAAGGTAAGCATAAGAAACAATCCGGTGGTCACGGTCAGTACGGACATGTATGGATTGAATTTGAACCGGGTGAAGAAGAAGGGCTTACATTTGAAGAAAAGATTTTTGGCGGCAGTGTGCCGAAGAACTTCTTCCCGGCAGTAGGGAAGGGACTTAAGGAAAGTATCGGACATGGTGTACTTG
>JAZSJF010000107.1:0-1680 GCA_045534195.1 Clostridia bacterium
CATTGTGCGTCTTCTTCGCAACCTTTGTAACGGGTGTTGTTAAGAGGCATATCTTTGTACTGATATTTGCTTCCGAAGTTTATTATCTCAAGTCCGCCTACTTCAATTTCACCAACAAAGAAGATAGGGTTCAAACTGAATACATATCCTGCTGCACCGTATGCATGGCTCAATGTAATAGGAATATATCCCACAGTCCAGTCCTTGCCGCACTCGATTCTCTGGTACTGTGTACCGTCGTGTGCTTTAGACCAGGACTTTTCTGAGAAGTATGCATATATTGCACTCATTTTTGTATCTCTGTCACCGCCGGAAATCATTCTTGCATAGATTTTTGCAAGAACCTGATCGCCGTCTTTGTAGGATTGGAATTTTTCAAAATCGTCAAGGTATATTCTGTAGTTAAATCCTGACCACTTTCCAGGAAGGCTTGTTGTAGTGAAATGGAGAGCCTTGTCAAAGTGCATTCCTTCTACATCAACTACCTCTACGGTTCCGTGTACATTGCCGCCTTCTACTGTTGCCTTTTCATAAAAAAGGTCATCTCCGCTGATTACCACTTCTCCGCCGGAAAGAGTGTCGAATACCTTTTTGCCGTCTTCCATCATAGGGAAGTAGTGCAAATCGGAAAGATCTTTACTCTTTTCGAATTTTGTCGGTACAGGTCTGTGGTCTGTAGGACGTTCAAGTACATCTGCAACAACAACTGATGATGCACCGACAGTTACGACATTAATCATCATAACTGCGCACAAAACCAATGTTAAAACTTTTTTCATCATAGTTTATCTCCTTTACAAATAAAATATCTTATGATATTATAATATCGCATCTAAAAACATATATCAATGGCTAAACGGCTCACGAATATGTAAAAACGGCTCAATGCAAGGTGGTGTTTGTATGAATTGGGTACCTTACCCTGTGAAAAGTTTAATAAAAGTTACGGAAATGTTTTCATTTTTTCTTACAGATTATAAAAAAGGGTTTTCTTTTTCGGGAGAAATGCATCCGTTCTGGGAGTGTGTTTATGTGGTAAAAGGGGCTGTATCTGTATCGGCAGAGGACAGACTGTATGATTTGTATGAAGGCGATATGATATTCCACAAACCTCTTGAAATGCACAAGTTTGATGTTGTATCTGACAGTGTAGCATCAATTCTGGTGTTTTCTTTCAATATGGAAGGAGAACTTGCGGACCATTTTGTGGACAAGGTATACACTCTGTCGGATCAACAAAAAAAGTTTGTTCAGGAACTTATGGAATATGCAAAGAGTAAGATTAAAGACCATGATTATACAAAACCATATCCTTTTTTGTATCTTGGAGAATTCAGGATCAACCGTTTTTATTCACAGATTGTATCATCATATATCGAAAGAATGATGCTTTCGCTGGTAAGTGACGGTCTGGAAGCAACGGTATCCGATTCACCTGACAGTGTTGTATTCAGAAAAGCGGTGGATTATATGAACGAAAAAATACTGGAAAATCCGTCCATATATGACATCGCACGACATGTTGGTACAAGTACTGCAAGTCTGAAAAGACTTTTTTCAAAGCATACGAGTCTTGGTGTTCATAAATTCTTTTTGAAACTGAAACTCAAATCCGCAGCCGAAATGCTTGCAGATGGAGCAAAGGTTACGGAGGTTGCATATAAATTCAATTTTAGTTCT
>JAZSJF010000270.1:0-6416 GCA_045534195.1 Clostridia bacterium
AGAGATTATCTACCGTCAATTTTATTGAGCCCGAGCCTCGAGTGATCCTTCGTGTCATTATCAATGCGTTTTCTTCAAAAAATGCCTCATCATATTTATCTTTTGCAATATTAATTATGTCTATTTGATATTGAGCCATTAAATAATCCAACACTTCCCATGACTTTGACAACTCGTCCAAATAAGCATCGTATTCTTCTTTGCTTTTAATTATTATGTCCTTACTATTATCCGTACTGACCGCATAAGGAGCCGGCTCATATTTCAAAACGGTTTCACAATCGGTATCATAGACGACGTTACAAACACATCTCTTGATGTAACAGAAAAAATCAACGCTGCTCCCGAGGGTGCAACACGTTGTAAGTTCTGGGGCTTCGGTTCAGACGGTACCGTTGGTGCTAACAAAGACGCTATTAAGATTATCGGCGACAACACCGATCTTTATGCTCAGGCTTATTTTGATTACGACTCCAAAAAGTCCGGCGGTGTTACCATGTCTCACTTAAGATTTGGTAAAAAGCCCATCAAGTCAACATATCTTCTTGATGAAGCTGACTACATCGCTTGTCACAAACCGGCATACATTCATCAGTATGACGTTTTAGAAGGACTTAAAAAAGGCGGAACCTTCCTCCTTAACTGCGTATGGAGTCCTGAAGAATTAGATGAAAAGCTTCCTGCTAACGTTAAACGTTACATTGCAGAAAACGACATCGAATTCTACACAATTAACGCTGTTGACGTTGCTGTTAAGGTTGGGCTTGGTCCTAACAGAATCAACATGGTTACTCAGAGTGCTTTCTTCAAACTCTCTAACGTTATTCCATTTGATGAAGCAGTAACACTCATTAAAGAAGCTATTAAAAAGACATACGGTAAGAAGGGTGACGAAATCGTTAAGATGAACTGTGATGCAGTTGACGGTGCAATCGATGCATTGAAGAAGATTGAAGTTCCTGCATCATGGAAGGATGCTGTAGATGCTGACACAGCAAAAGCAGATGTTCCTGAATTTATCGAAAAGATTGTTAAACCTGTAAATGCTCAGGCAGGTAACAAACTTCCTGTAAGTACATTCGCAGGTATCGAAGACGGTACATTCGAAACAGGTACTTCAAGATTCGAAAAGAGAGGCGTTGCAGTTAACGTTCCTGTATGGGATGGCACAAAGTGTATCCAGTGTAACCAGTGTTCACTTGTTTGTCCTCACGCTGCAATCAGACCTGTTCTTCTTACAGATGCAGAAGCAGCAAACAAACCTGCAGAATTCGTAACATACCCTGCAAAGGCTATGGGCGAAGGCCTTCAGTTCAGAATGCAGGTATCACCTAACGACTGTCTTGGTTGTGGAGTTTGTGCTCAGGTTTGTCCTGACAAGATCCAGGCTCTTACAATGAAACCATATGACGATGTTGTAGAACCTGATGCTGCTAACTGGGATTATGCAATGACAGTTCCTACAAAACAGGATACAATCGATATCACAAAGAATATCAAGAATTCTCAGTTCGCTCAGCCAATGCTCGAGTTCTCAGGTGCTTGTGCAGGTTGTGGTGAAACACCATATATCAAACTTATCACTCAGCTCTTCGGTGACAGAATGATGGTTGCAAATGCTACAGGTTGTACATCAATCTGGGGTGGTTCTGCTCCTTCAATGCCATACTGTAAGAATGCAGAAGGCAAAGGTCCTGCATGGGCTAACTCACTCTTCGAAGATAATGCTGAATTTGGTCTTGGTATGGTTAAGGGTGTTACAAAGATCAGAGAAACACTCGTGGCTCGTATGAAAGAAGTTATGGATGTTGTAAGTCCTGAACTCAAAGAAGCATTCGAAGAATGGATTGCAGGTAAGGACAATGCAGAAGCATCCAAGGCTGCTGCTAAGAAGATTATGGCTCTTATCAAAGATGCTGATATGTCAAATCCTGCTATCAAGGAAATTGCTGACAGAGTAGACTTCCTTGTTAAACGTTCACAGTGGATCTTCGGTGGTGACGGTTGGGCATATGATATCGGTTACGGCGGACTTGACCATGTATTCGCATCAGGCGAAGACCTCAACATCTTCGTTGTAGATACAGAAGTATATTCAAATACAGGCGGTCAGTCTTCTAAGGCTACACCAACTGCAGCAGTTGCAAAATTCGCAGCAGCAGGTAAGAGACAGAAGAAGAAAGACCTCGGTATGATTGCTACAACATATGGTTATGTATATGTTGCTCAGATTGCTCTCGGTGCAAATATGCAGCAGGCAATGAATGCAATCAAGGAAGCGGAAGCATATCCGGGTCCATCACTTATCATCGCATACGCTCCATGTATCAACCATGGTATCAAAGTTGGTATGGCAAATACCATCCTTGAAGAAAAGAAAGCAGTAGAATGCGGTTACTGGCACTTGTGGAGATATAACCCACAGTTGGCTGATGAAGGTAAGAATCCGTTTACTCTTGATTCTAAAGAACCTACAGGCACAGTGACAGACTTTATGAACGGCGAAAACAGATATCTTGTTCTTAAGAAAGCATATCCTGAAATCGCTGAACAGTTGTTCCAGAAGGCTGAAAAGGATCTTAAGGAAAGATACGAAGTTTACAAAAGACAGGCTAATATGGAATTTTAATCATAGTCTTTGAATAAATTTCAATGCTAATTGAAAAGGTGCAGAAGATGAAAATATCTTCTGCACCTTTTTTATATTATTTTTAACGTTTTAGGGACGGACCCTAAAACGTTAAAAATAGAGTTATATCATCCGAATTATGCCACTTGAATTTGTTTGTGATATGTGTTATAATCTTAATGCTACAACTTTTTAACTATGTCAGATATTGACACTACACTAACAGAATAAACACCGATTTAAGAGGTACGCTATATGTAAAAAGCGTACACTCTTGTTTCGTCATACTCTTAAACGGTGTTTGTAGTGGTATGGTTAAAAAGTGTGTAGCAACCTTTTGAAACAGAGTCCCTGCGTTTTTTTGTGCGTAGTCTCTCTTTTGAAAGGGGGCTACGCATTTTTTATTTTTGAGGGGTATGATATGAAGAGGGTTACATTTTGCGGACACAGAAGTCTTGCGGGGGTTGATTTGGCTCGTTTAAAGAAGCTTTTGCGTTTCGTAATCGAAGAAGCTATTTTAAATGGTGCAGTTGAATTTATGCTTGGCGGATACGGAGAATTTGATGTTTTGTGTGCAGTAACTGTCAGAGAATTCAAGGATAAATATCCCCAAATAAAGTCTATACTGGTGGTTCCTTATATTGACAAGGAATACAATGAAGAATTATATGATTGCTCTGAGTATCCGTCTATAGAGAATGTACCAAAACGATATGCCATATCCAAAAGAAACGAATATATGGTAGATTCATCAGATTTAGTAATTGTATTTATAAGATGCAATTTTGGGGGTGCATATACAACCTTTGAATATGCAAAAAGGAGGAAAAAAGAAATTATTAATCTATATAATTTCTGAATAAATATAAAAAGGAAATGTAAAAACTGGTTTTACATTTCCTTTTTATATTGTGAGTTATTCCGGTCTTTTTAATGTAGGCTTCGGTTCATTGTCAGACAAGTCCACAATTCCTTCCCCTGCATAATCTTTCCAACTGTCATCTGTAAGTACCTTGATTGCAGTTTCAAGTTGTGTATCAGGTCTTACCTTGCTTGTAGCAAGTACATTTTCCAGCATAAGTTGAGTACTGAAATCCATTACCCCGTAAGGATAAAGGTCTGTGGCTCTCTGGAAAGAACAGGTAGCCGCCCACATCTTTTCATCAAAAAGGTCATTTCCCGGATATCCCACATCGTATCCCAGAATGGTGAGTCTGTGTTTGATTTTTACCACTTCCTCACTGCGGTCGCCGAGTTTGAGTTTTGATTCTATTTTTAATGTGCCGAATATTTCTTTTGAATACTTGACTAACTCATTTTCCACTTCAATGTCCGGATAGATACCTACATTGTTTATTCTTCTTCCCCCTGCGGTGAGATATTCTGCATCTGTAAGTTTTACTCCGCCGCCGGTCCATATTCTGCTTATAAACTGTTTTGTACCTTTTCCGAATGATTTTTCGCCGATTATCACACCGACTTTTGTATCCTGCACTGCACCTGCAAAGGCTTCTGCGGCACTTGCACTGTGTTTGTTTATAAGTACAGCCAGTGTGTATTTCGGATTTTCATTTTCTGAATAATAAACTTCCTTTTTTTCAGGATCTTTGAAATCCATACTGATTACCGGTCCTTTTGGGAAGAAGTGCTGACACACCTTCACATATTCATCAAGTGAACCGCCCGGATTATATCTTAAATCGATAATTACCTTTGTTATATTTTTTTCATCAAAGGAGTTAAGGGCTTCTGTTATCATCTTATCGCAGTGACCGTCAAATGAATCGAGGGATATGTATCCGATTTTGCCATTGATAACATCATAGAATCCGCTTACATTTTCCACTTTTGCACGAACCATTGTTTTTTCTGAATACTCACCGTTTCTCATTACGCCGATAGTCACGCTTGTGCCTTCTTCGCCTACAATGAGTTTCTTTGCTTCGTCAGTGGAAAGTCCTGCCAGACTTCTGCCGTCTGCACTTACAAGTATATCTCCCACTATAAGATTGTTTTGTGACGCGGGAGAGTTGGGAAGTACACTCATTACAAAGAGTCCTTCGTCTGTTTCGGATATTATTACACCGATACCGCAGAAGGTATTTGTGACATAGTCCATAAGTTCTTTGTATTCTTCGGGAGTGTAGTATTCACTGTGAATATCAAGTTGATCAAATATGGCTCTCAATGCATCATCCATAAGTTCGGGATTAAGTGCAAGCATACGGGAAATAATACTTTTGTATATTTCTTCTCTGTCAATTCCGTATCTGTATGATTTGTCTACTGCATCTACCATACCTTCAACTATATATCTTTCAAAGGTATCCTCATTAAGCGGTTTTTCTTCCTGTACTTCAGTGACTTCCTGAGAGCTTTCTTCAGTTGTCTGCTCTGTCTGCACTTCAGTGTCCTGTGCAAATGCAGAAAACTGAAATACAAGAAGAAGTACAAGGATCAATGACAAAACTTTGTTTGTTATTTTTTTCATTCAAATCATTTCCTTCATTATATAGTATAATTACATTTTTTCAGGAGCATCTATGCCGATGAGAGCAAGAGCGTTTCCGATAACTGTTTTTACACAGTTTATCATCACGAGTCTTGCAGCCATCAGTTTTTCGTCATCGCATTTTACTCTGCAGTCAGGTGCATTGTAGAATGTGTGGAATGCCGATGCCACATCAAGCACATATCTGTTGATTCTTGATGGATCTTCTGTCTGTGCACTGATGGTGATTTCCTGAGGGTACTGTGCGATTTTTTCTATAAGGTCAAATTCTTCCTGTTTGTTAAGAAGTGTAAGGTCGGCATCTTTGTATGATTTCACATCTATACCTTCCTCTTTAAGACTGTTGATGATACTTGCAATTCTTGCGTGAGCATACTGAACATAGAAAACAGGATTTTCACTGTTCTGTGCAACTGCAAGGTCAAGGTCAAAGTCCAGATGGCTTCCTGCCTGACGGAGATTGAAGAAAAATCTTGCGGCATCTACACCTATTTCTTCGATAAGGTCAGATAGTGTAATCATCTTACCTGTACGTTTGCTCATTCTTGCCACTTCGTTGTTTCTCATAAGTCTTACAAGTTGCATAATAATTACATCAAGTCTGTCACCTGAGATTCCCACACCTTCCATAGCACCTTTCATTCTTGCTACGTGACCGTGGTGGTCTGCTCCCCAGATATTGATGGCTCTTGAGAAGTTTCTCTTTTCAAATTTATTTCTGTGGTATGCAATATCTACTGCAAAGTATGTTGGAATGCCGTTCTGACGGATAAGAACTTCATCTTTTTCACATCCGAACTCTGTAGCCTTGAGCCACAATGCACCGTCTTTTTCATATGTGAGAGAACTTTTTTTCAATGCTTCAATGGTTTCTGCTACTTCACCGTTTTTGTGTATGGTGCTTTCAGGGAACCATACATCATAGTGAATCTTGTAATCTGCAAGACCTGTTTTGAGTCCTTCAATATTGATTGGAAGGGCATAATCAATAAGTGCTTTCTGTCTTTCTTCACTTGTGAGATTTACAAGTTTATCCCCGTTTATGTCAATATAATTCTGAGCGTGAACACCAATGTCCTCGCCCTGATATCCGTCTTCCGGAAATTCAAATGCATCTTCGCCGAGGATTTTTTGCATATATCTTGCTTCCAATGATTTGCCGAATTTTTCTATCTGTGCACCGGCGTCGTTGATGTAGAATTCTTTTGTTACATCATAACCGGCAGTTTTGAGCACGTTTGCCAGTACGTCACCGATAACACCGCCTCTTGCATT
>JAZSJF010000152.1:0-1524 GCA_045534195.1 Clostridia bacterium
GATATCAGTACTGATGTATCAGAAGAAAAAGAAGAAACAAAAGAAGAAACTAAAAAAGAAGAAGTAAAAAAGGAAGAACCTAAAAAGGATACTGCTAAGAAAGAAGAATCCAAAAAGGAAGAAACCAAAAAAGAAGAAGTAAAAAAAGAAGAGCCTAAGAAAGAAGAACCCAAAAAAGAAGAACCCAAAAAAGAAGAATCTAAGCCAACTACATTGGGTACAACATTGTTGGCAGACTTCAAGACAAAAGCATCAGCAGGAATGGGTGCACAGGAAATTGCAGATGCACTTATCACAAGCCCATATATAAAGTTTGCAGGCGGTGCGATGCCGGTTGAAGAAGGTTATCTTTCAGGTTTTGACAATACAGAAATCAAAGGATTCAAAAACGGTGTAATGTTTGCTCCAATGATTGGTTCCATTGCATTTGTAGGTTATGTTTTTGAACTTGAAAATGCTTCTGATGTATCAGCGTTTATATCTACTCTTGAATCAAACGCAAACAAGAGATGGAATATCTGTGTAGAGGCAGAAGAAATGGTAACAGGAAGTGTTGGAAACAAAGTATTTTTTGTAATGTGTCCAAAATCACTTGAAGAATAATAATTATCGCAATCGGGTAAGGCTGTAAATTTTTTTACAGCCTTATTCTATGACTAATTTTTACAGATAAGGAATGTTTTTTATGATATTTTCAAGTATTCCGTTTCTGTACTATTTTTTACCTATAGTACTGATACTGTATCTTATAACACCAAAAAAATTAAAAAACAGTGTACTTCTTATATCCAGTCTTGTATTCTATGGCTGGGGAGAACCGAAGTATGTATTTCTTATGATTGCCACTGTGCTTGTCGGATATATTTTCGGTATTCTTATTGACAAAACAAGAGGAAGTATTTTGTCAAAGATTTTTCTCGTGCTATCAGTTTTGTCCGGTGTGGCAGGACTTCTGTATTTTAAGTACGCGGATTTCTTTATAGCAAACTTCAATGCGGTAACAGGTCTTTCTGTTCCTCTTCTCAGACTTTCGTTGCCTATAGGTATAAGTTTCTATACATTTCAGATATTAAGTTATTCTGTAGATGTGTACAGAGGAAATGTAAAAGTACAAAAAAATCCCGTTACTCTTGCTGCATATGTGGCACTTTTTCCTCAACTTATAGCGGGTCCCATTGTAAGATACTCTGATGTGGAAAGTCAACTTGCAAAGAGAACCCACAGTTTCGAAAAGATAAGTCAGGGAATATACAGATTTATCATCGGACTTTCAAAAAAAGTTCTTATTGCAAATACTCTTGGTGAATTGTGTGAAGCATTTCTTATATCAGGCGATTTGTCAGTGATGTATTACTGGTTATATGTGATTTGCTTTATGCTTCAGATATATTTTGATTTTTCCGGATATTCAGATATGGCAATAGGTCTTGGTAAACTTTTTGGTTTTGATTTTATGGAGAATTTCAATTATCCTTTCATATCAGGAAGTATTACTGAATTCTGGAGAAGATGGCATATATCTCT
>JAZSJF010000059.1:0-5854 GCA_045534195.1 Clostridia bacterium
AAAACCCCTGCGAAGTATAAAATTAAAAATTAAAAAAAGTCTGTAAAAAATTCTCACTTAAAAATCGAGGATGAAAGTCCTCGATTTTTTGTATAGAAAAAAGGCTGAAACCATGGCGGAATCAGCCTTTTTGTGGTATAATGAAATTGATGAAAAAACATAATACCCACGGTGAACATTATACACCAATTCAAATGAAATTTCCAGTAGATTTAGAAAAAATTATTGAAATTTCCGATCCAATCTATACATTCAATGAAATTATGGAGCAAATTGACCTACAAAAGTATTTTGTTGAGGAAGGCAACAAAATGGGTCGACCAAAATTTGATTTTGTAAAGTTATTGAAAATCATTCTGTTTGCCTTTATGGAAAATGGTTATCCGTCTGTGCGCAATATCAATAAGCTATGTAATACCGATATCAGATTTATCTGGCTTTTGGATGGCACTCCGGCACCGTCTCATACGAAAATATCAATTAAGCTCTTCATCTCAAGCATCTGTCTGGCTATGTTCTGGTCAATAGCTGACACTCTGACATATCCATATTCCATAAAGCTCACCTCCCGGATATGCAGATTTTACCCCCCATAATATTATAACACTTGACATGTACTATTATTGTATCTGCAAAATGTGTTTTTTACTACGGAAGTCTAAACTTTTAAAGTTTTACTCATTATTTTTGTTGCTTTTTAACGGCACAAAGCAATTGCATTTCCCGTCTTGCAAACAAGATATATGAGAGCAAAAGGTACTGCTGCTGTCGAGCAAGTAATCCTTTCTGCCAGTTTCACACATAGGGCATAGTTGCACCTTCAAATTCTCACTCATAATTACACCTCCATAAAATGAATTTAGGGCGGCCATTTCTGACCGCCCGTTTTTTAATTGCCTATCTTCCTTAAAATCTTTCCGTAAACCTGTTTTGTATCATAGTTGTACTTATTTATGATTACCTCTACAATATCGCCTTCATGGAAGTCGCCGTCATACTGCATTGAAAGATACGAACAAAGTATTGTTGTTACGCCATCATACAGTCTGCAGAACACTCCTCCTGCATATTTGCCGTCAAGTTTAGCAAGTCTTGTAGAACCCAAAGGATGCCTGATTTCAATACCGTCAAACGGATGAGCTGTCGCACCCTTTAATGTGAGCCTTAAAACCTTTTCATCAACATTGTACTCTGTTATCAATGCCTTTCTTACATCACCGGGGAGCATTTCTGCACGAAGATCTTCAATTCTGCCGTAACTTACATCACGCTGCGGAACTGTGATATCGTAGCCATTGTATGTAACGGTACATAGATTTTGTCCTACAGCCAAAACATCAACATCAACTACATCCCCTGCTTTGCCCATTCGTCTGATACTTGCCCTTCTAATTTTTTCAAGGGAAAGTTTTCTTGATGCGATTGCAAATCCTTCTTCTCTGTCGATGTGTGTTATAACATAACTCACTCTGGCACCGCACATTGAATGCAGCATATGATATTCTGTACTTCTGCCGCCTTTATTGAATACGGAACGTATTCCTCAAACACTTTAATGTCCTTTCCGTATATCTCATAGACCTTTTCTCTTATGCCTTGGCTGAGTTTTGTCCTGGACTGATACTTGGTTAGAAAAATACCTTTTATTTGGAGTTCTCTGTTCAGCTTCTTTTGAATCATTGATATTGTATCAAACATGACTCTCAAACTCTCAAAGCTTAGGTACTGTGTTTCAACAGGAATCAAAACATAATTTGTTGCCGTAAGTGCATTAGTTACGATAAGGCTCAGCGATGGCGGGCAGTCGATTATGATGTAATCATACAAGTGCTCAATTGTCGATATAATATCTTTCAACAGGTATTCTCTGCGGTAAGCATTCATTACTTTGTAATCCATTTCCGCAAGTACCGAGTTTGCAGGTATTATATCGTCCTTTCCGACTTGTCTAATACATTCTACTACTCGCTGCTCCGTAATCCCATCAGCTATCGCTTCATCTATTAAGTCGCAAAGTGTGTTGTCAAGTTCGTCTGCAATCATCCCAAGAGATGTTGCAATATTTCCCTGACTATCTGCATCAACAATAAGCACCTTTTTATTAAACTCTGCAAATGAATATGCTATGTTAATGCTTGATACGGTTTTACCAACACCGCCCTTTAGATTAATTAAACTTATAACCTCACTCATAGTCGATTTCTCCTTATAATTTTTTTCGTTTTGTTAAGTTAAATGAAAATTGAGCTTGTCTTTTTTGGAAAACAAAAAGAGACAAGTCTTGGAAACCCTTGATTTAACAAGGGTTTTGAAGACTTGTCCCTATTATAGCATAATGATATTATCGGCAAACTAATCTTTTGAATTTTATAACCTTGCCATAAACACAATAGAATCGTTCCTTTGCCTTCCATTAACTTTTTTCATTTTTATTAACCTATGTATTACTTATTCACTAAATTGCTCTTAAAACTTTTACAAAAGTAGCAAAATCGCACTTGGCATATTCAGGCGTTATGCCCAGATACATAAGTTCATCACCACCATATTGAGTTGAAGTTTCCAAATCAACATATACTTTATCATCATTAAGCCCTTCAAGCCGTATTCTCTCTTCTTTTGAGTTTGCAGGTGACAAAACTCTTGACGCAAAAAGGAAAATCTCGTTCTTGTCCTTTGAAACCACCTGCCAACTACAATAGTTGCTCTCATACGGATTTTGAAGTCTGTAAAAATCACCTGTCCTTACAAGCTCTTTTATTTTATGGTAAAAAGCAATTTCCTCTTTCATTTCTTCTATTTCATCATCAGACATTTTTGTTACATCAAGTTCATAACCGAAAATTCCAGCATACGCGACATCTGCCCTCGTTTTAAGTGGTGTAACTCTGCCAACCTGATGATTAGGTGACGCGGTTACATGAGCAGAAATTGTACTCAAAGGATAGCAAATGGATGTTGAATACTGAATTCTTAATCTTGATATTGCATCAGAATTATCGCTAGTCCAGATTTGAGGCGAATATGCCAGAATACCCGCATCAAAGCGTCCCCCGCCTGACGCGCAGCCTTCAAAAAGAACATTTGGAAATTTAGTCAACAAAGCATCTAATACTTTGTACAATCCCAAAGTATATTTGTGATTATATCCTTTGTAAGGCACATCCGTCATCATTCGATTGTAATCCCACTTGACATATTTTATATTTGCACTTTCCAAAATATTTCCTACGGCATTTATTATATACATGCAAACCTCGTCATTTGCAAGGTCTAACATATACTGATGTCTGCCGACAGACGGATTGATATTTGGAACACATATTGCCCATTCGGGATGCTCCCTGTAAAGTTCAGAGTCGCGATTTACCATTTCAGGTTCAAACCACAAACCAAATTCCATACCTACTTCGTTTATCTTCTCTGCAAGACCTTTTATGCCTGACGGTAGCTTTTCTTTGTTTACAAACCAATCTCCAAGAGAAGATGTATCATCATTCCTCTTGCCAAACCAGCCATCATCTAACACAAAAAGCTCAACCCCTGCTTTTTTTGCTTTTTTTGCAATATTAACAAGTTTTTCTTCGTCAAAATCAAAATATGTGCCTTCCCAGTTGTTTATAAGTATTGGTCTGTCTTTGTTTGCCCAAGAACTTTTGCAAAGATTGTTTCTGTACACATCGTGCATTTGCCTTGAGATTCCGCCAAATCCCTCACTACTGTAAGAAATAACAGACTGTGGTGTATAAAAACTCTCTCCTGCCTTTAAAAGACTTTCAAAGCCATAGGGGTTTATCCCCTGTCTTACTCGTACATTTCCGTACTGATCGCACTCTGCAACCGAAGAATGATTTCCGCTGTATATTAAAGAAAACCCATATACATTACCATATTTTTCATTTGCATCTCTATTACAAATCATAACAAAGGGATTTATAGCGTGTCCGCTGCCACCTCGCGCATTTGAAATATCGATTTTTTCGCCGAGTTTTATTTCGATGCGTGTAAACTCTCTCTCCCTCATCCAAGCACCCGGGAAATACACATAATCATACTGCCCTTTTTCAAAATCCAATGAGGCACTGTATGCCTCGTTAACCGTCATATTGTCATCGGATTTGTTTACCAGCCTGGTACTTCTTAAAACTACATCATACTCATCAAATACTGTATATGACAACACTACTTCAAGTCCGATTGCTTTATCTTCAAGAGTAATTTCAAGCGTCTGACAGGTTTTATCTCCTTTATAAAGCGAGGGCATGCCTTCTACATATGCAGTTTCGTTCTCGTTAATTATACAATCCTTGTACAAAAGTCTGGAAACAGTATTTCCATATTTGTTTTTTACATTGTATGCAGGCATTCTTAAATCAGTATATCCATAAGAAGGATATTCCTGCATATGTGTTTCAAGATAAATATTATTTTCATCATTACACAAAAGCCCTTCACCGGTTTTTATTATGCACTTTGAGTAATCTCTATCCGAAATTTTTTTACCAAAATGATAATGAAGCAAATCTCCTATTTCATTTACAGCCATTATGTAACTTATGTTCTTGCCTTGCAGATGGAAAGTTCTTCCGTTTTTAAATATCATTACATTTCACCTCTTATTATTTCTGTATTATAGTTTTCTATAATATAAAGTTTTTTATTATGTTTATTTGTCTGACTGTTGCCTTTTATAAATACCAGGAAAGAAAACTATTCTAAAATATCTTCCGTAGTAGTAAACTCTTTGTATATTTCACTATATGGCGTATATTCACTTATAAGCGGATTTTTCAATATATAGTTTCCTGCAACATTCTTTATCTTTTAGAGTATTTTATTAAGAAAATGATAAAATGTAGATATTGGAACATTTAGTCCATGATTATCACATAAGTATCTGTACAAAATACTACGATACCAAAAAATCTGAGTATTAGAAGATAGCAATTCTTCAATCAGTTTTGAATACTCATCAAGGTGTGATGGCTTGTTCCGATTTTTACTTTTTTGAAAACCTTTTAAATACTTGGCTGCGGTTCTTCGATTGATGTGTAATCCACGAGCAATTTCTGATATATTAACCTTTAAATTATTTTGTTCCATAAAAGCCCCCAGTTTAGATAGATCCTGAAAGGTATTAATTTCCATAGTCACAGGAACATTTGATATGTATATCATAGAAAACCCTCCGCACGTTATGGTTGATTCTATTATATACATTCGTTCTATCTTTTTAAACTGTTGCACTTTTATATTAGAATTTCTGTGTACTTTTATTATACAATTTATAAGTGAAATACTTTGTTAATAATTCTTTGTTAGATCAATTAATTTCCCTCTTTATAGTAAAATTAAAAATTATATTTTTATCGTTTAACTGATACTTTTCCAATAGTTGCGGGCCACAGCTACCCGAACCAATACCACTTACCTTATAATCAATTCTTACATTGGTAAATTCATCCGTCGCCAGTTCAAAATTATGCTTTTTTCGTTCAAGTTCTTCTTTAGAATATTCCGACACATTAAACTCAAATCCCTTATTAGATTCAAAAATATATTTACCTAATTTCAGGTATTTTGTGTTATAATGATTTCCGTGTTCCTGTGGCTTTACATAGTCAACATATTCCCTATCAGCACTGCTTTGATACATACCCATCTTCGAACCATGATGCATATCAACATAAGATTCACAAGGCCCGTAACCAAAATATTCAAACACCTTTTCTTCTGTTTTAAACTCAAACCCAAGTCTTGGAATAAAGGTGCGATAATCATCAAAATCACCTTCAAATGACACATCAATTGATCCGTCAGCAAAGAATGTATATTCCATTATGTACTTTATAAA